>JBDHXS010000418.1:0-6329 GCA_039810845.1 Runella sp.
ACCCTTACGACTTTTACTCCCTCAAAACCAAACTCCATACCGCCATAATAATTCCAACTTGCGGGAGTGTTTCCTGACAAGGGCTTTTGAGTTCGCTTAGACATAACCAGTTCATAAAGTTTGTGGTAGTTTTCATCCAGTTGGCTTTCTCCCAATGGGGTTTTTAGCCATGCTACGTATTTGGCCTGGTCATTGATGGGCGCGATTTCAAGGTAAGGGGTTTGATGATGGTCATACTTCACATGGGAGGCTTTGGGAATAGGTAATCCCCCCAATTTGTGGAGAGTAAGCAAATCAGGAGAAAGATAAATTCGAGGAGGTAACACCGCACTTGCCTGAATAGGGTCGTAAGTGACCAACGGAAGCAGTAAATTGTTGTTGGCTGTTCCAGGATTGATAAAGCACTGCCCAGAAAAATTGATACGAGGAAAGTCGAATTGACTCATGTTGATGAGGATTAACGCCCCTAAAGTAAAAAAAGAAACCAACGATGTAGCAAACAACTTTATTTACGTAGCTTAGCCAACCCAATTCTTAAAAACCGATGAAACCAACTCTTGCTTCCTATATTGATTTTCTAACGCCTTTTATATCTCCAGATTTGATTTCAGAACCCTATTTAAATCGCATCCGAACGATTGCGGAGCGGCTACCTGTGCTGTCGTTGGGGTCTTTTGAATGTTGGTTAGCTGAAAATGAGCCACGGGTTGATTTTAATATATCTATTAATCCAAGAATCAACGAACATCGTACGATGAGCGAGTGGGGGCATACTAATGAACTATCTGAAAGTGAGGCATATCAAGCAATGCGAGGGCAAATACGCTCTTTTTGTACGATATGGAGCCAAGAAGATTTTTTCTTAAATCCGTTATTTGGTGAGTTATGGGAAGTATATGACATCACAAACCCAAACGAACCATTTTTGCCTGTTCCTTGGATTTATTTTTCTTTCCTGACAAACGCTTTAGACTCAGACCCCACGATTAAAGCAGAGGTAGTTGCAAAAACCCTGACGCTTATTGATAACGATTTATCTGTTGAATTGAAACAAAAATTCTGTCGAATTTTGAGCAAAATGCCAGCTACAATTCGTATTGGCCCTATCGGAATCAACAAACGGAACAATAAAACTTCACTTCGACTTTTTTTGGAGATAAAGACCTTTGAAGAGGTTGTTTCCATTTTAAAAAAGTTAAAATGGAAAGGAGATGTGGAAAAACTAACAGAAGAGATGAGTGGATTTATTAACGACTGCCAATTTTTTGGATTAGCGCTGGATTTTGATGGAAAGTTTCAAACTAAAATAGGTATAGATTGCCATTTCTATCAAGAACGAGCACAAGAGACCTTGGAGGCTATGACTTTAACATTATGTCAAAAGAGGTTGTGTTCTGAAGCCAAAAGGGAGGCAGTACTCCAATGGAATGGCTCATTTGAAGTAGATACTCCCCCTGATTTTTGGTCTTGGCATAATCGTATTCTTGCACAACCTACATCTATACCCTCCCGAGTGAGGATTAAACGAAAAATTGATTTTATTAAGATTGTTTATGAGCCTACGAAGCCCCTTACAGTCAAAGTTTATCCTTTGTTTACTCGACCAGTAATGCGAGATAGTTAGATGGGAATGCTCGCCACAAATTCAGTATATTCTCCTAAGGTACTTTCGACGGTTAACTCTCCATTATGCCCCTTGGTAATAATGTCATAGCTGATTGATAATCCTAAACCTGTACCGATGCCAGTGGGTTTGGTGGTAAAGAAAGGTTGAAAAATTTTGTTAATAATCTCTTTTGAAATCCCTGTACCATTATCTCTTATTCTCAATTCTGCATGGGTATTTACTAAGCGCGTACTTACCCATATTTTAGGTTGATAACCATCTCCCTGTTGTGCGCTTTTTTCTTGAGTAGCATAAAAAGCATTGTTGTATAAATTAAGTAAAAAACGACCTATGTCTTGTTGAACAATCTCTATCTTAGGCAATTTTGGGTCAAAATCATTAATCATTTCTATATTAAAAGCGTTGTTTCGGGCTTTAAGCCCTTGATAAGCCATATTGAGATATTCGCTGGCCAGCCCATTAAAATCTGTCAATTGTCTTTCTCCTGTATTGGTGCGTGAGTGTTCCAACATCCCCTTCACTATGCTGCTCGCTCGCTTGCCGTGATAGTTAATTTTTTGGAGATTTTGCTTCAAATCATCAAAAAACAGCCCCCAACCCCCAATGGGGGCTTCCTGTGGTAGCCAGTTTTCGTTTGCCCCTATTGGGGGTTGGGGGGCCTCTTCGATTAGTTCTACACTCAGTTCAGAGAAATTATTGACAAAATTGAGCGGATTCTGAATTTCGTGAGCTATACCTGCGGTGAGTTCTCCTAACGACGCGAGTTTTTCCTTTAAAAGTAGCTGGTTTTGGGTCGCTTTAAGTCGGGACAAAGACAAGTCTAATTCGGCAGTACGTTCCTTTACTCTTTGTTCTAATTCTCTATTTACCTTAGTTTGAAGTTGTTGATTCTCTAATAATTGTTCAATATTTCTTTTTTGTTTTTCCTCATTGTCTTTACGTAGTGTATTAATTACGTTGGCTAACGCAAAAGAAAATAGAATAATCTCTATTGTTAAGCCACTTGGAAGTGAATACGTATAAGTAAAGTCGTTTTTGGGTAAAATGCCAGCCAAAACTGACATAATACAAAAAACGCCTGCTAAGTTGGCTAAATAACCTATCAAAAAATAGGTAGCCGAAGGGTATTTATCTTTTATGCACTGAACAATCAAAGAAATGAGCGTAATAAGTACAATCCCAGAAGTAATTAAACTAAGGGTAAAGGCAATATTGAAAGTAATAAAAAATAGTACGCTAATGATAATATTGGCAATGATGAGACCATTCAGAAAACTATGCCATTTTGGATACCTTTCTTGGGTTTGCATCAAACTTTGAACGAATAATAAGTAAGCAATACCTGCAACGTTGGAGCCAAAATATTCAAATTTAAATACTATGTACGGCAAGATGTTTATAGATCCAAACATCGAAATAATGTATCCTGAATTGTTAGAAGTAAAATAAAAAGCACATACTAACACAAATAGATAGTAGGCATAACTTTTTTGACGGGTAACAATAAAAATAAAAAAATTATAAAAAAATATGACTGCAAAAATCCCTAAAAACATAAAAATTACTTTCCCTGTCAAAGTATCTTTTTCATCAATCCATGTTCTTGGGGCTACGCTAAAACGTAAATCTTGAGGAATCTTTGAAATACTTTGCTCGTATTTCAGCCTAACGATACACTCCTTTACTTCTCCTGCTTTTATGGGTAATTTAATATAGCTTTTGTTGGCTACTGGATAGTCTCTTTTTCGGTAGGGGTAAAGATGCCCCGTCTTTTTTAGTAAAAATTGAGTATTGTCTTGGTAGTAAAAATCAACGTAGCCCCAGTTTTCAAAGTCAAAAACCCATTCTCGGTCAAAATCGGTTTCGTTCTTTACTGAAAACCTTAGCCAATACACATCTATCTTTTCTTTTTTTTTAGTGTTTTGCTCCACAGGGCGAAAGAGATTCTTCCGATTTTGACCTAAGACGTCATTTATTTGGAGGCTTTGGGTCGAGTCTTCTAAAAATAGAACCCCTTTTGATACTTCCAACTCTTTCGGGTTTTGTAAAGAAATAATCTGTGAAAAGCAGGATGTTACCGTCAAAAACAGTGCAAGTACACACAATGGAGAAGCTTTCATAAGCATATTTTTGGGTTTAGTTTACAAAAAACAACCCTATCAAAGATTTAGGGGGTAAAGGTTTGGAAAACTACTTGTTTTTTATTCATTTACGTATGGTCTTTAAGAGAATAATTTCTACGACTTGCTCAGCATCCTCTTTGTGCCGTTTATTGTGCTTTTCTCTACTTTAATTATACTTACAACCGTAATTAACCTTCCTCTACTATGAGAAATTCAGAAACACTCAAGGCCGCCCTTATTCGTGTGGGCGATGAAGAGCATCTTGCCCATTTATCTAAAGAAGCTCAAAAACTAACAAAAAAGGACATCACCAATTTTTTGAACAATAAAATTGATGATAAACTCACGATGGGTGCTATTCGATCTCTAAAAAAACTCGCTAAACAAAGAATCATTGAAGGAAAAAGTGCTTTCCCATTTGAAAAAATGGAAGACGTCGAGCACCATGAAGCCGATGATAACTTGGGGGGCGGCACATGGTAACTCACCCTTAATCTATTAAACCAACGAAAAGGGCATGGCTGCCAAGAAAAAAAAAGTATTAGATTTTACCATGCAACCCCAAGAACAGTTTGCTTGGTGTTGGGCGGCAGTAGGTACGAGCTGTGCCCTTTTTTATGACCCCAATAGCGGGTGGACGCAGTGCAAAGTAGCAAGTAAATCAATAGTTCCAGCTCCAGGCAATTGCTGTGGGGCCAATGCTTCTGGTTTCAAGTGTAACCTCCCCTGGCCACTGTTAAACAAAGACAATCAAGGGTCTTTTGTAACAACCCACATACCGAGCCGTTTTGTGGAGGGGGCGATTCCTGTTCAAACATTGATAGAGGAAATTAATAAAGGACAACTACTTGCTTATCGTTTAGAAATAAAACTCGACCATGAGATAGACATTATACCCGGACCAGAAGAAAAGCTAATTCCTGGGTTTTGGCATTTTGTGGTAATTGCTGGGTATCAATTTTCGGGACCTGTCAATGACCAAAATGTTACGGTTTATGTTCATGACCCTTTTAGCCTCGAAAAAGGGTATTCCACTATGACTTATGAGGTGTTTCAGAAAAACTACCAGTGTCACGGAGGGGCTATTTCTGATTTAGACAATCACCCCGACCAGCAAACCAATTGTAAAATAACGCATACTTTTTTTACCTCTCCCATCTTAAACGCCTGATTTATGCCCATCAAAGAGATTTCAGCTCCTGACAAATCTGTTGATATATTTAAAGATTGGGTTTCAAAAAACAAGCTTGGCAGACCGCGTAAGCGTCCGTACAAGTACGAAGAAGCGGTACCTCATAAAGTATTTCATGCCAATGTGAATGATATTATTGCAGGAAAAGGGCTTGAAAATGCGCAGTTGGTAGCATGGAGGCATTTGCATACCGACGGAAAAGGTCACCATGCTATCGTGGAGGTAAGGATTGGAGAAAAAGAAGATGAACATTTTTTGCAGGAAACCCACCACGGGCCTTTGGTGATTGAACAAAAAGAAATATTGCCTCAACTAAAGCTTATTGAAGAACTCGAAAAAGAACACTTTGAATTTTGTTTGCTTAGAATTCTTTCGCTTAAAATCCACACTATTTGGCTGAGGGCTTCTAAGCGAGAAGACGATTATTTTATTCCTTTTTCTCCCTGCTTTTATGGCCTTGTGGCGGGCAAGTTATACACTTCTAAAGATTTTCTCAAGATTATAAAAGCAGCAGCTCAAAAGTTTTATAGTCAGATGAAAGATCAAAACGAAGACGATATGAAAGGTGGGTAATAAAGACGTTTTATCCGTATCCAATCCACCTAAATAAACGCTCAAACTCCTCTGGTTTAATAAATGCAGTTAAACCAAATATCATCGTGATTTGAAAAAATCCGAAACGTAAAAAAATCCATAAGCCTACATGAAATAACATTCCCAGTATCACCACGGGAAGCCTAAACTCTTCAATCCAAATCAGCGTAAAAAGCATGGTTTCAATTACTAACGTGCCATAAGTAGTGAGTTTATAAAACCACTTATGCGCCAATACCGATGGCAATTCCATACGATTCCAAATTCTCACACCAAATACTTTCTGCGTAGCTATGCCGTCGCGCCACCATTCGCCCAAGAGTTTGAACAATACATTTTTGAGGTAAATATTGGCCATAAAAAGCCGAGCCATCATCAAAACCCACGGCCAGCCAGTGGCTTCGGGACGAAGCAAATGCGAAGGGTTTAGTAGCGAAAGCTGAGTGTCAAAAGGAGCAAAAACCAGAAACAAGCAAAAAAAACGGTAAACCGTGTCGCCTGAACTTAAAACGTATATGTTGCGATTATGAATCGAAACCAAGGTGACAAAACAAACGAGCGCAGCAAGGTTGGAGAAAATCCCCAACGTTAAACAAATACCAGCTATCAACTGAATTCCAAAAACCCAATGGAGGGACATTCGGGTTGGAGGAAGATAGTTAAGCAACGAAAAACGGTGTAAATGCGCTTGGTAATCTTCATAGCCAAACCAGCCGTCGGGTAATAAGAGCTGTTTGTTTCGTCCCTGCCAAGTAAGGGTTTCAATGAGTACCAAAATGCCCGTCAATAAACG
>JBDHXS010000419.1:0-6326 GCA_039810845.1 Runella sp.
GCGATTGAGCACAATATACTGTCCGTTAAAGTCTTGGGCTTGAAAAGTTGCCCCTCCCCCCAGACGAGACACATCGGTACGTAGCCGCGCAACGGTTTGGTCGGGGAGCTGCTCAATATTGTCCACACTCATGCCCACCCCACGCGACAGGCGCGTATCAAACCACCGAAATTCATTGCCAGCTAAGATATTATTAGACAAATCGAAGGGGCGATATTCGAGACGTTGGTCAAAAATACGCACGTTGGTAGGGCGTAGTTTGGTAATGACTTTATCCCAACGGAAGTTTTGCCGAATCACAATTTTCAAATCTTCTTGGGGCGAAAGAATTTCATAGCCTTTATAGTCGAGGTCAAAGTCAATTTGTTGGTGGGTACGTTGTTCGGTGATACCCGTCGAAAGCCGCACTTGCGGAAAAATACTTATGCGGGGCTGATACACCATAAAACGGCGCGTAAAAATCAATTTGGCAGGGCGCGTATCTTCATAAACAACCAGCAGATAATTACCCGACAGTTTGAGTTTGGGAATTTCGAGGATATAGTGATAGTAAGGGACTTTGGTATTGAACGAAGCCTGATAATTGTTAATAGGATAGTCGTTGTATTCGTAAGTAAACTCGATTTCACTCAACGGAGAAGGTGTCCAATCGGCATTGCAGTGAAAAATTTTGTAGCGAAACGTACGAAAACGAGCCGTAAGGTCATCAAATTCCGCAAAAAGCGGCGTTTCCGCACTCAAACTTATCACGGGGGGATAGGTTGTACGGGCTGGATCCTGCAATTGGTTGGGCGATGGATACACTGCTACGGTTTTGATGGTGGTTTCGTAGGTTTTATCTTCATAGCGAAGCGTAGGAAATTTCTGTGCCGAAAGTTTCGTCGAAACTAAACACAGAGATAGAAGAGAGAATAAGATTAGTTTTGACATAGAAATGGTTCGATGTATCTGTAAACAAGTATATACTAAGCAAAACTAACGTAAATGAGTTGAATTTTATGTTGGCAACTACTATATTGGCCTAAAATGTAAACCCTGTATTCATGCAACGTCGAAATTTTCTCCATACCCTCGCTGCTACTACTGTTATTACGGCTCCCGCTTTTGCCAAAAACAAACCCACTATTAAGCCTCCCCGTCTCAAGGCAGGAGATACCGTAGGGCTGGTTTGTCCTGCTGCGCCCGCTTACAACAGGCAAGAAGTAAAAATTGTCGAAGAATCTATGCAGACACTGGGTTTCAAGGTGAAATATGGTAAACGAATGTGGGAACGCTACGGGTATTTGGCAGGAAAAGACACCGACCGTGCCGCCGATCTTAACGAAATGTTTGCCGATTCCTCCATTCAGGGCATCGTGTGCGTACACGGCGGTTGGGGCTGTGCGCGTTTGTTACCTTTGCTGGACTACGAAACCATTCGCCGAAACCCAAAAGTAATTCTGGGCTATTCTGACGTGACGGCGTTGTTATTGGGAATTTATAGTCAAACGGGCTTAGTAACTTTTCATGGACCAGTGGGTTCGGCCACTTGGAATGAATTTACTGTCAGCTATTTTCGCAAAGTATTGATGGATGGTGAGGCAGTAGTGTGCGAAAACCCAAAAATAACTGGAGATAACCTAACGCAAGTAGCCGACCGCATTGATACCATCAACACAGGCAAAGCCCGAGGGCGTTTATTGGGAGGAAACTTGACGGTGCTGAGCCATTTGCTCGGCTCTAAATATGTTCCTGATTGGAAAGATGCCATTTTCTTTTGCGAAGATGTGGACGAAGCCCCCTACCGCATGGATAGGATGATAACACAGGTAAAACTGTGCGGGATTTTAGACGAAATCAATGGTTTTATATTTGGAAAATGTACCGAATGTGACCCTGGAAACGGTAGTTATGGCTCGCTTACCTTAGAGGATGTTTGGAGTGACCACATTCGTCCAGCCAACAAACCTGCCTTTGCAGGTGCTATGATTGGACACATTCGGCAAAAATTTACCATTCCTGTAGGCATCGAAGCCGAAATGGATGCTATGACTGGAACGATACGATTCTTAGAAAATGCAGTGGTTTAGCCTCATTACGGTGTCAGATAAAATCCTGACAATTATGTCGTACAGGGAAGTGCAGGATATATATTTATTCATCTTTTAAGATATTGTGAGAATAAATTTGACTATACTGCACTTAGCTTTTTTATCTTTGTACCTATTTGTGTGCATTTTTTACTCCAAATTAGTCTGTGGATTTCAAGTAATTAAACAGGCTCAAACTGGGCTTTTAAAATTCACAATAAACTGACAATCAAATAATTAACAATAAACGGTTAACAAATAACGATTAACAGATAACGGTTAACTTTGCTTTGTAACTTATTCCTTCAAACAATATTATTTTGATTTATTCAACTGACACAGAACTATGGCAAGCATTCAAAGAAGGAGATAGAGAAGCATTTGCTCAACTCTACAATCATCATATTGAAGACCTTTTGGCCTATGGCTACCGTGTAACTTCTGACCGTCAACTTATAAAAGATAGCATTCAAGATCTGTTTTTACACCTTTGGCGCAGCCGAACCAAATTGTCAAACACCGACTCTATTCGATTCTATCTCTATCGTTCTCTCCGCAACCGCATTGTTCGTAACAACGAAATAAACAATCACATCAAAATTAATTCTGCCGACTTGTTCGAAAATATCATTGGGGAATTGTCTTTTGAAGATGATGTTATTGCTGATGAGCATTTAAGTGAACAACACCAACGGCTCAAACGAGCTATTCAGCAACTTTCTAAAAGACAACAGGAAATTATTCAGCTAAGATACTATCACGATTTTAGCCTTGACGAAATTGCCGAAATGATGAGCATCCACAACCAATCTGTCAGGAATCTTTTGCATCGAACCATCACCGAACTCCGTCAATATTTTATTTTGGTTGGATGGCTTATCTTAGTTTTCTTAGAAAGTTTTAAAAAAAATTAAAATATTTCAAGAAAAATGAGTACAAAACCATAAGTCGTCGATTTAGGGGATAGAATGAATCAAAACATGCGTAAATCATACGAAAACTATACGTTAGAAGATTTCATTACTGATGATGATTTTATTCAGTGGGCAAAATATCCTACTGAAGAGTCAGACTCATTTTGGCAAGCTTTCATAGAAAAAGAGCCTGATAAAGCCTCTATTGTTCGTCAGGCACAATTAGCGGTAAAGCAATTGGCTTTGGTATCCAAACAAAATACGCAAAAAAATGAAATTCCTTTAATTTGGGAAGACTTAACGAACGATTTGGATACACCTCAAAAACGTATATTTAGTATCGTTCAAGGCAATATGAGCTATTGGATAGCAGCAGCCTGTATGATTTTAGTGATAGCAGGAGGCTACCGATGGTGGTATATAAAGTACAATTCCACCCCTCAAAGCATGTATGCTCAATTGGTTTCAAACACCCAAAGCCCACTCAAGGAGGTTGTTAACACCACTTCGTCAAACTTGGAGATCGTTCTGCCGGATGGCAGCAAATCAATCCTTGAACCCAAAAGCCGTCTGAGTTTTAGTCAAGCATTTAAAGGGGCTGTCAGAGAAGTATATCTTTCAGGAGAAGCTTTCTTTGATGTAAAGAAAAATCCTGAAAAACCATTTTTGGTTTATGCTAATGGGCTAATTGTTAAGGTTTTAGGAACAAGTTTTCGGGTAAAAGCATACGAAGAAGACAAACAGGTAATGGTACAGGTAAAGACAGGACGGGTCTCTGTTTTTGCTCATAAAACTACCCAAAATCCAGATCCCGAAACAGAAGGCTTAGTATTGACTTCTAATCAAAAGGTAGTTTTTGGAAAATTAGACGAGCGTTTAAATCGTACGTTGGTAGAAAAACCAATGTTACTCCTATCAAGTCAAGAATTACAGAAATTTTCGTTTAATAATGCCCCAGTCACAAAAATTTTCACTGCACTTGAAAAAGCCTACGGCGTAGATATTGTATTTGATGAAGAAGTGCTTGCCAATTGCTCACTGACTACCTCATTAACCAATGAGAATCTATTTGAAAAATTGGATATTATTTGCGAAGGAATTGAAGCATCATACAAAGTCGTTGATGCTCAAGTAATAATAAGTAGTAAAGGTTGTAACTAAAAAATAATCAATATCTATCTAACCCCTCACTGCATGAATATAACCTTAATCTAATTTTACAAAAAAGCCGACAACGATTCCAGCGTTATCGGCTTCAAGATTTCCTTCAGTGTTCTGCCGAACTACATCCGATTCCAGCGGATGTGAAGGGTTGTTTTTGCCTATTCTCTCACAAAAACCTTAGTAAACTAATGAAAAAAAGATTACAAATCCAAAAAAGACTGATTCGCTTCATGAAACTCTCGCTCATACAAAGCTTCATTGCGATGATTTTTACGGGTGTTTCGCTGGCACGGGATGTCTCCGCCCAAGAGTTGTTGAACCGCAAGATTAGCGTCCAAATAGAGCATCAGGACGTTATAAGCATCTTGACAACGATTGAAAAGCAGGCAGATGTGAAATTCACCTATCGCCCTAAATTGATTGCGACATCCCAAAAAATGTCACTAAATGTGTCAAACGAAACCTTATCGCAGGTGTTAGACAGGGTACTTAACCCCCTAAAAATCAAATACAAAGCAATTGGAAATCAAATTATATTGTCACGTTTAGCAGCTTCTAACAATACTTCCAGCAGTATAGAAGAAAAACTAAACGAGCCAAACCCAAACGGAACACTCTTCGTAGCCGACCTACAAGTAGTAGGCACAGTCACTGACGACAAAGGGGTGGGTCTTCCTGGAGTAAGCGTATTTATAAAAGGTACGCAAAAGGGTACCTCGACCGACCAAAATGGAAAATTTGTACTTTCAGTGGCAGATGATAAAGCGGTGTTAGTTTTTAGTTCGGTAGGTTTTGAACCACAAGAAGTAATTGTGGGCAACCGAACGTCAATTAATGTTAGCCTAAAAGTGGATGTCAAAGCACTTGGAGAAATAGTTGTAGTAGGATACGGCTCTCAACGGAAACAAGACATTACCTCGGCGGTTTCGGTTATCAATATGAAAGATATTGGCGAGCAACCTGCCAACAACATGAACCAACTTCTACAAGGGCGCGCAGCAGGTGTAGTGGTAAAACAAAAAAGTGGTGCTCCAGGCGGTGCTTTTGAGGTACGAGTACGTGGGATTGGTTCTTTGGGCGCAGGCAGTGACCCTTTGTATGTAATTGATGGATTTGCGGTGGGGACATCCGTTGGGCAAAATTTAAACCCAAACGATATTGAAAGCATTTCTATTCTAAAAGATGCTGCTTCTACGGCTATCTATGGAGCGAGAGGCTCCAACGGGGTAGTGTTGATTACTACCAAAAACGCCAAAGAAGGAAAAGTAAATGTCAACCTATCAGTTGATTATGGTATTCAGAATATTCCGAATACTCGGCGCGTAAAAATGCTTAATGGAGTCGAATTTGCACAGTTTAAGAAAGAGGTTTTTGAAGATAATATTCGGTATTTTCAGAAAAGAGAACCAACGCTCGAAGAAGTTCCTATCGGGTTTAGATATCCTGAACAAACCAAGTATTCTACCGATTGGTTTGCCGAAATCATGAATAATAATGCACCTTATACAGATGTAAACCTAACCATTTCATCGGGGAAAGGGCCTATGAAGTCTTTGTTGTCGGTGGGTTATTTTAAAGAAGAAGGCTCAATCATTAAAACCAACTATGACCGTATTTCTATTCGGAGTAATTTAGGAGGCCAAGTCAATAATTTTCTGAATGTAGGGCTAAATGTAAACGGAAGCTATACCAAACAAAATCTGGCCAATACCGATGGTCGTAGCGCATTGGTAGGAGGGGCTTTGTTGATGGACCCCCGCGAGCCGGTATATAATCCAGATGGAACCATGCGTCCCTATATCGGGGGCGTGGATGGCGCTTTTGGTTTTCCCAATCCGGTATTTGTACTAAACAATGTCATTCGGAGAAGAAACATTGGAGATGTGCTTGCCAATGGTTTTGCCGAAATTTCTATTTTGAAAAACCTAAAATTTAGGTCTTCGGTCAATGCCAAAATCAATTTCAACACTTTTAAGGAATACGTCCCTTCTACTATCGGGCTTTCGGTAGCCTCGGGTACGGCGGGGGCACCGCCAAGAATCGCCACGGCACGGGATATAAATGAACAATTGCGTAATTACTCCTTTGACCAATTGCTTACTTATACCCCCCAAATAGGTGCAAGCCACACGCTTGACGCGTTTTTGGGCTTTACCTTTCCAAAAGAAACGGGTTATGG
>JBDHXS010000420.1:0-6324 GCA_039810845.1 Runella sp.
CCAATATTTTGGGAGAAAGACTGCAGATTCGTTGCAAGTAACTGATCAGCAAACTGATACTAAATCAAACGGTTATACGATTTCGAGCAATATTTCATTTACTGAAAATATTGGCAGAACAGGGCAGTTGCAGCTGAATTATACGCCTTCTTACACCAAAAACTACTCAGACCGCGATACCTATAATTATAATCAAAGTACGAGTGAATATAGTATGCCCGATTTGCGACTATCAAACGAGTTTGACAATACCTACATTACCAATCGTATAGGCGGTAGCTACCGCCTTCGTATCAAAAAAACAATGGTAACGGGTGAACTTAACTATCAAAATGCGCAATTGAGCGGAAAACAAAATTACCCGCTGCAATTTGAGATCAATCGTAGTTTCAATAATTTCCTACCTTCGGCCATGTTGATGTATCGGGGAAATGATGGCCGTAGCTTACGAATCAATTACCGTACTTCGACCAACGCACCCTCTATCAGTCAATTGCAAAATGTAATTGACAACTCTAACCCACTGTTTTTGAGAACAGGAAATCCTAATTTGAAACAGGAATATAACCACAGTATGTTTTTCCGCTACGGGGTCACCAATGCTAAAACAGCACGTAGTTTCTTTATTAACCTGAACGGTTCGTTTACCCAAAACAACATTAGTAATACCACGTTCATTGCTACCAAAGACACTACTATCGCTGGATTTCCTCTGAGAGTTGGGTCGCAATTCAGCCAACCCGTCAACGTAAACGGCAACTGGAATATCCGCTCATTTGTTACGTATGGCCTACCCGTAACGGCGATTAAAAGTAACTTAAACTTCAATATAGGAACGGGCTATACCCGCACCATCGGATTGATTAATAATGCTCAAAACACGTCTAATACACATTCCATTACGGGCGGTCTGGTTCTGAGCAGCAACATCAGCGAACAGTTGGATTTCACGTTGTCAGTCAATGGAAATTATAATACCGTCACAAACACCTTACAACCAGCTTTAGACGGAACGTATTATTATCAAAATACCAATTTCAAACTGAACTATGTGACTAAAGGCGGGTTCTTTGTAAACACCAATCTAAACCATACTTTTTATACCGGTTTAGGTCAGGATTTCAATCTTAACTTCACGCTGTGGAATGCGGCAATCGGTTATAAATTCCTCAAGAATAAGGCAGGGGAGCTGAAATTGAGCACGTTTGACGTATTAGGCCAGAACAACAGCATCAGCCGTACCGTTACAGAAACGTACATCGAAGATCTCCAAACAAGGGTACTACAACGTTATTATATGATGACGTTTACCTATACACTTCGGAATTTTCGGTAGTTTTTGAATAGGCCACACAGCATTTAATCCTTTTTTAATGTTAGAGATATGCCTGTGTGGCTTTATATTTGCTGTTATGAAAACAATTTTGATTACAGGTTCCAACGGATTATTAGGACAAAAATTGGTGGAACTGCTTCTCCAACAGCCAACTATTAAAGTAATTGCCACCGCCCGAGGCGAAAACCGCCTGCCTTTTACGGATGGATACGACTATTATTCCATGGACATTACCAACCGTGAAGAGGTTACTTCTGTCGTAGAAAAAACGCTCCCTGATGCTATTATTCACGGGGCTGCTATGACCAACGTGGATCAATGTGAATCGGAGAAAGAAGCTTGTTGGTCACAAAACGTGACCGCCGTTCAACACATCGTGGATGTGTGTCGTAAGCATGATATTTTTCTTTGCCACGTTTCTACTGATTTTATTTTTGACGGAACTGCTGGTCCTTATACCGAAGAAGGTGAAGCCAATCCATTGAGTTTTTATGGCTGGAGCAAATATGCCGCCGAAAAATTAGTTCAACATTCAGGTATTCGCTGGGCTATTGCCCGTACTGTGTTAGTATATGGAATTGCC
The DNA here is from genome assembly GCA_039810845.1 of Runella sp. Classification (GTDB taxonomy): domain Bacteria; phylum Bacteroidota; class Bacteroidia; order Cytophagales; family Spirosomataceae; genus Runella. Next base: position 1,920 of record JBDHXS010000420.1, read on the forward strand.
TACGATATGTCGCGTTCAAATATCATTTTGTGGGTCAAAAAATCGTTGGAAGAGGGCAAAAACATCAAAGTTGTTACCGACCAATGGCGCACCCCAACTTTGGCCGAAGACTTGGCCATGGGCTGTTATTTGATTGCCAATCAGGAAGCTGAGAGTATTTTTAATATTTCGGGCAAAGACCTGCTGACGCCCTACGAAATGGCAATGATGACGGCCGACTATTTTGAATTGGACAAAAGCCTAATTGCCCAAGCCGATTCGTCCAACTTCTCCCAACCCGCCAAACGTCCTGCCCGAACAGGTTTTATATTGGATAAAGCTCGCACAATTTTAGGATACGAACCTCGAAGTTTTAATGATGGAATCGCTATCTTAGCGGGACAATTATAACCTCTTGCTATTATTTTGAAACCAAAACCTTCTAACCTAGCTGTCAGTACCCGCTTATATCGCAAGCTCCACAAATGGGTGGCTATTCCGTTATTATTATTTTTCCTATTAATCGGCATTACGGGATTGCTTTTGGGTTGGAAGAAGCAGACTGGCCTGCTGCCTCCTACCAAAAAGGGGGAATTAGCTCCTTCAGCTCAATGGATTAGCCTTGACAGCATTCAGAATATCGCACAGCGCTACGCGGTATCAAAAGGGGAATTACCCGAAATAGATCGAATTGACGTTCGGCCCCAAAAAGGAGTGGCAAAAATTGTGTTTGTGACGCACTTTACAGAACTTCAGATTGATTGTACCAACGGGAAAATCGTGTCGGAAGCAAGGCGTAATTCGGATATTATTGAAAAAATCCACGACGGCTCCATTCTTGACTTTCTGGTCAAAACCGACAATGACCCCATCAAACTCGTTTATACTTCCCTATTGGGTATTGGACTTATTCTACTGACCATCAGCGGCTTCTTCCTTTGGTACAATCCAATACGGATTCGAAAATCAAAAATTTAAGACTTATCGTATAGAGTTTTTCTCTGCTCCTTAGCGTCTGTGAGTACTATTAAAACTGAAAATAGATAAACTGGTTAGAATCAAAAACCCCGAAGAAATAGCTGATGATAGAAATAGTAAGGAACAAAACCCAAAAAGTAGAATCCTTACGTGTTGGAATGTGCAAAGCGTAATGCTCTTTCACCAATAATATCCCAATCAGCGCTATGCAAAACCACATTTCAACGCCATTGAGCGCAGACTGAATAGGCTCTGACAGCGACAAATGCGCCATTTTATTCAGGATAAAAAAAGAACTTCTGACTTCTTCTCCCACCGTCAATTTTGGATTGTCTCCTACGGCAAAAAACACCCACGTCAGCATGACCAATAAAAATGTTGCGACCACTTGCAAATAGCCATACCAAACACTTTGAGGCAAGGTAATATTCCAACGTTTTAAGTATTTGTCTCTGACGGAAGCCGCAACCAGATAAAGTCCGTGTAAGCCGCCCCAAATGATATAATTCCAACTTGCCCCGTGCCAGAGTCCACTTACCAAAAATACGGTCATGCGGTTGAAATACGCCCGATTTTCACTGACTCGATTTCCTCCGAGCGGAATGTACAAATAATCCCGAAACCAAGTGGAAAGCGAAATATGCCAGCGTCCCCAAAATTCAGAAATAGATTTGGAAAAATAGGGCGTGCGGAAGTTTTCCATCAATTTAAAGCCCATTACTTGAGCCGCACCTAAAGCAATATCGGAATAACCTGAAAAATCACAATAAATCCGGAACGTATAGAAAAAAGTAGCGACCAACAGCGTTAACCCGTTGTGGTGCTGTGGGTCCATGTAAGCCGGTCCAGCCATCAAAGCCAGTCTGTCGGCTACGACGGCTTTTTTGAAAAAACCGAATGCCATTCGCATCAGTCCCGCTTTCACGTTTTCCCAATCATACGGATGATTCTCGTGAAATTGGTGCAGGACGTTTTGCGGGCGCTCAATCGGCCCAGCCACCAACTGCGGATAAAACATCACATACAAAGCATAGATACCGAAATGACGCTCAGCCTTTTGGTTGCCACGATACACTTCAATTGTATAACTCATGGCCTGAAACGTATGAAATGACAGACCGATGGGTAAAATCAAATCAGGATTTAGGTGTTTTAGAATGGGTAAACTCCATGCAATACCCATTTTCCAACTGACCGCATTGAAGCTTTCGGCAAAAAAATCAAAGTATTTGAAGATAGCTAAAATCCCGACGTTGGTAATGATACTCAACACCAAAAGCCATTTTCGTCGTGCTCCCAAAGCCGAAGCAATCCAAATTCCCGCAAAGTAATCAATAACAATGGTTCCAAACAGAATCAGAATATAAATCGGTTTGAAAACCATGTAAAAATAACAACTTGCCAACAACAACAACAACCAACGCCTATTCCAACGCAAGCTGTAGTAGGCAAGAGTGACGACGATAAAAAACAGTAAAAATTGAACTGAATTGAATAGCATTTAATTGATGTTAACCGTTATCCGTTATCCGTTGAGTGGTAGTGGAAGGCATCGTTTGAGGTGCAACCTTGCTCACTGTAAACTGTGAACTGTAAACTGTGGACTCCACAATCTTCTCTTTCACCACATACAATGGACGGCCTTTGGACTGAAAAAAGATACGTAAAACGTATTCGCCGATGATACCCAACGACATGAGTTGTACGCCGCTGAACAGAATAATGACGAAAAGTAAGGCCGTAAAACCTTCGATAATTCCTGCAAAAAACAGTTTTTTGACAATCACAATGACGAAATAAATGAGGGCAATTCCAATCGCTACCCCACCTGCCCGCGTCATGAACTTAATCGGGAATTCACTGAAATTGAAAATGCCATTATAAGCCAACCGAAACAATTGTTTGAAACTGTATTTTGACTCACCTGCGACGCGCTCGCTGCGTTCGTATTCAAAACCGGTCTGTTTGAAACCCACCCAAGAGCGCATTCCGCGCAGGAATCGGCTTTCTTCCGGCATTTGATTTAAGACATCGGCCACACGACGACTGATGAGCGCAAATCACCACTGTCAAGTGGAATATCCACATAAGAAATAGATTTCAATAAGCGATAAAAAAGAAAATAGCCCGTTTTTTTGATGAAGTTTTCTTTACGCTTTCGTCTCACAGCATATACCACGTCGTAGCCTTCCTGTAGTTTTTGATAAAAATCAGGTAGCAATTCAGGAGGATCTTGCAAATCGCCGTCAATCACAAAGAGAGCTTCTGTACCTCTTGCAGCAGCTAATCCTGCTGTTAAAGCTAATTGGTGGCCGTGATTGCGCGACAGAAATATACAATGATAACGGGGGTCTGTCAGCGCGATTTGGCGCATTTGTAAAGCTGTTGTATCGCGACTGCCGTCATCAATCAATACTACCTCAATCCGTAACGAAAGGCTATCCATGAGTTGAGTCAGTCGCTGCACCAAGTGCGGAAACGACTCAGACTCGTTATAAAGCGGCGCGACTATGGAGATTTGTGGGAGTTCTAACGACACGTTATTAGCTATTTGGTTTAATGTTAATACTTTTATAAATACAAACCTTGGTTTGGGAACCTTCAATGACCATAAAACCCATTTGATAAACCGAGGGTAAAAAAGTGGCAAGAGGCAGTGTTACCTCAACCGAATTTTCATATCGTTTCAATACGTTTCGACCTCCATAAATCTTTTGTTGCATTCTAAAAACGTATAGTTTTTGAGAAGAGCGCAAAAAGAACAGCACACCATCATTCAGGCCGCGTGTTGGCAAATGTGGTGCAGTGACAAGCATCCTATTTTGAGACGACTGAAGTTGTACAGTCACCTCTAAAGGACATTTTGCGGTAGAATCAACGGATTTTATCTGGTCAATATAAGGCTGATAGGCATAAGGATAGGTGTAGATATTGGCGGCTTCCAATTCTTGCATCAAATTTGTGACATATTTAGCCGCTTCTGAATTGGGTTCGTGCCCCAGTCCAAAACCATTGTATTGTTGATTAAAAGCATTGACATAAAAGTCTTTTCGCCGCTCTACCATCATGGGGCCGTAATGTACCATAGAAAGCAGCCAAATAGCTACACTCATTCCCAGTCCTATTTTTTGGACAGTAGGTCGCCATTGGGCAGAAACTCCACCAAGAAAAGCACCATAGATGACCATTAGGTAAAGAGCAGGGTATAGCTTATAGTTGCTCACCACCATCACAAAAAAACCAAATCGTGGACGCAACAGAGCAATGACGGCAGCATTGGAGAGTAAAAAAAACAAAATCCCCAGTAAAAAAGGAGTTAAAGTAGTATTGTTACCGCGCGACTGTACTTTCCATTTATTAGCATTCCACTGTCTTATCCAACTTCTCCCCAGTTGCCAGAGCCAAGTTGATACCAATAGACTCAATACCATACCTCCCGCAATGGGCA
>JBDHXS010000421.1:0-6306 GCA_039810845.1 Runella sp.
GAATCACCAGAAGCTGGTTGAGCTGTGGTAGCTCCGCCAGATGGCACAGCAGCAACTGCCGTATTTGCTTTTTCAACATAAGCCAAAATGTCTTTCACCTCCTTGTCGCCAAAGGCAGGGAAAGCTGTCATTTGTGCCTTATTAAATTTGTTGTACAAAGCTACTGCGTATTCATCTCCTGACTGAATAACGCCATTCGGATTTTTTACCCATTTAACAAGCCATGCCAAATCACGACGTTTTTGGATGTCTTTTAAACCAGGACCAACTACTACTTCATCTTTAGCAGAGTGACAAGCTTTACAATTATTATTAAACAGCGTTTCACCGTTTGCTGCATCGCCATCTTGTGCTATTGCCTTACTCAGGCTAATCATAGCGAACAATGCTATGACAAATAGTCGACTGATGTTACGCATTTTCTTGAAAAATAAACAACTTCTCATTCGTATATAAATTAACAAAAACATGATACTTCTTGACCCTACAAAAGTAATGCACGATTACATACGTGCCAAAGCATTTCTATCCTTAATTTGCAATAATTTAATTATTTAGATTCTTTCTAATTAAATTCAGAATGAACTACGAAGTACAATCAGGTAGCATTATTTTATTGAAAATGACGGGATTAAAAATGAAAAATACCATTCAACATGCTAAAATTAATCATGGCTGAATGGTATTTTTCTTAGAAAGCAATTATTTTACTCAGAGGTCCCGAGCGGATTCGAACCGCTGTACGAGCTTTTGCAGAGCTCTGCCTAACCACTCGGCCACAGGACCTTTTATTGGTGGATGTTAGTATGTTTGGATTATTTGAAATATTCTAACAAACCTACAAACTAACATCCAAGTGCAAATATAACAGTTTATTTTAGATCTGTTACTCTGCTTGTGCCTCTTTTGTAACTTTCTTTGTAGCGGCAGCTTTTTTCTTCTTTTCGCCTTCTTCCAATTGTTCTTTCAAAGCTGCAAGTGATTCAAGATCTCCTAACGTAGCTTTTTCTACATCTTTGGGCTTTTCTACTTTAGCAGGCTTTGCTTTCTCTTCAACTTTAGGTTCTTCTTTCTCCTGCCAAGTCTTAGCATGTGAAAGAACAATACGTTTTTCTTCTTTCAGAAACTCCATTACCTTAAAGTCAAGCGATTCACCTACTTCAGCTACTGAACCATCTCCTTTGGCTAAGTTTTTCAAAAGAGCAACTCCTTCAATTCCATAAGGTAATTCAAGAGTAGCTACTTTATCTCCTTTCCCAACAACAGTACATTTATGAACTGAGCCTACGGAAAAAACGTTTTCAAACGTATCCCACGGGTTTTCCTCAAGGTGCTTATGACTCAAAGACAAACGACGATTTTCAGCATCTAATTCAAGGACCATTACTTCGAGTTCTTCACCTACTTTAATAAAATCACTCGGATGTTTGATTTTTTTAGTCCAAGAAAGATCGGATACGTGAACCAAACCATCAATACCTTCTTCTAATTCTAAGAAAAGGCCAAAGTTAGTTAAATTACGAACAACACCTTTATGGTTAGTGCCAACTGCGTATTTGTCAATAATTTCTTGACGCGTCCAAGGGTCAGCAGTTAATTGTTTCAGACCAAGAGACATTTTACGTTCGTTGCGATCCAATGTCAATACAACAGCCTCTACCTCATCCCCAATTTTTAGAAAATCTTGAGGATTCCGCAAATGTTGTGACCATGACATTTCTGAAACGTGAATCAGTCCTTCTACGCCTGGCATAATTTCAAGGAAAGCACCGTAATCTGCTACGTTAACTACTTTACCTTTCACTTTAGAGCCTATTTCGATTTCAGCAGCAAGTGCTTCCCAAGGATGAGCTTGCAATTGCTTCATACCAAGAGAAATGCGTTTCTTGTCTTCATCGAAATCTAATACTACTACATTGATTTTTTGGTCAAGGCTCAACAAGTCTGAAGGGTCATTGATACGTCCCCAAGAAATGTCTGTGATATGCAATAAGCCATCAACACCACCTAAATCAATAAACACCCCAAACTTAGTCATGTTTTTGATAACACCTTCAAGAACTTGACCACGTTCTAAGTTAGTAAGAATCAACTGACGTTGTGCTTCGAGATCTTTCTCAATAAGGATTTTGTGTGAAACGACCACGTTATTGTTAGCATGATTGATTTTCACTACTTTCACTTCCATTTTCTTACCTACAAACACGTCGAAGTCACGGATAGGCTTCACGTCAATTTGTGAGCCTGGTAAGAATGCCTCAATGCTGTAAATATCGACAATAAGACCACCTTTCGTACGACGTTTTACAAATCCGTCAATAACTAAGTCGTGATCAAATGATTTTTGAATATTATCCCACGCAGTGATAACTCGTGCTTTTTTACGAGAAAGAATTAGCTGACCATTAGGATCTTCTTGATTTTCAATATAAACCTCTATTTCGTCGCCGATTTTCAGATCCGTCAAATCACGAAACTCTGAACGCGGTACGATACCGTCTGACTTTGACCCAATGTTCAAAATCACTTCGCGGTCATTCATACCGACCACGACTCCTTTTACGACTTCTTTTTCGGCGACGGGAGCGATTGTCCCGTTGATTAATTCCTCTAATTGGGCTTTTTCAGCTCTTGAATAACCACTACCAAAGCCGCGGTTATCAATTCTATCCCAGTCAAAATCAGCTAATTGAGCTTTACTCATGATAAGTTTTAAAATTGCCTTTTATACATCAACTTACTGGCAAATAAGTTGAAATTTAGTGAAACAAATACCGCCTCTTGCAAAACGGACTGCAAAGGTAGATGTTTCTTAAAAAAAAAGCAATATTTTTTAATACACCTTTTCTCGTTTTGCTAAAAAAGGCATCCACGACTCTTCGGTGGTACCCGAATATTCCCGTAGAAATAGAATAAATGAAGGCTTAAAAGGCCGCTGACGCATCGGCATTGATGCTTCTTCTGGCGTACAGTCACCTTTGCGCGTATTACACCTTTTGCAGGCAGTAGCAAGATTATCCCAACTTGTACGCCCTCCCCGAGATTTAGGCAATACATGGTCAAGCGTAAGTTCTTCGTGAGTTCCGCAATAAACGCAACGGTGGCCGTCGCGTTTAAAAATATTTTGCCTCGTCATCATCACTCCCTTATAAGGGAGATTAATGTAACGGTGAAGGCGAATCACTGTTGGCATTGGAAAAGAACTACTGACTGTGCGTAAATAATACGAGGAAGACTCAGCAACCAATTCAGCCTTGTTGAGATAAACAAGCAAAAAGGCTTTGGGGACGGAGCAAATGCTCAACGCAGAGTAATCTTGGTTTAATATTAATACTTTCTTACCCATACCGATACGAGGGGTTTTTAGGTTTGCGCAATATACAAAGATTTAACTAACAAATGATACACAACGGCAAGCTTCTTAACACAATCTTATTATAAACTTTTAGTAACCATTCACAAAACCAAAACAACCATTTATATAAAAATATAAACATCTATTGTTTAATGAACACTGTTTAGTAAATTTGTGCCGTTCATAAAATTCGTGATAAGTATATAAAATGGGAATTGTAGAAAGAAAAGAGAGAGAAAAAGAAGATATGCGACGGCTGATTCTGAATGCTGCGCGTAAGCTTTTTTTGGAACAAGGGTACGAAAAAACCAGCATCCGTAACATTGCTGATGCCATAGAGTACAGCCCTGCTACCATTTATCTGTATTATAAAGACAAGAATGAACTCCTTTTTGCTTTGCATGAAGAAGCATTTTTGAAAATGATGGAAGAGTTGGGGGGCGTGCGCAGTATTAATGACCCCTTTGCTCGATTAATTGAAATGGGGCATCGCTACATCAAATACGCTGTAGAAAACCCTGAATTATATGACTTAATGTTTATTATGACTGCCCCAATGGAAACTTTGGCTTGTCGCGATGAAATATGGGAAGATGGCCTCAAGTCTTTTGGATTATTGAAATGGGTAATTCAAGATTGTGTTACAGCGGGTTATTTCAAAAACCAAGATATTGAGATTTCCGCCATGACAGTATGGGCATACATGCACGGGTTGGTTACGATTTACCTCAAAAACCGCATGAGTATGTTTCAGGATGACCAACAATTAGAAAGAATGCAACAATCGTTTGTACTTTTTACTAAAATGATTAAAGAATCGCTGTAAATCAATTAGATAACTATGATTAGTTTTCTCGCGTTAATCCTCATTTTTATTTTTTTGGGTATTGCTTCCATTCACTTTTATTGGGCTTTTGGGGGTAGAAAATGGAGTAATTTAGCAATACCTACTCAAAGTCTTTCGCCCGAAGTGCCCCTGTTCAAGCCTCGTATTGCTGAAACCTTAATCGTAGCGCTTGGTTTCTTGGTATTTGCTTGGATTATAGGGATGAAAGTACAGTTTGTAGCTCATATTTGGTTATCCCAAACCTACACTACCTATGCTGTCTTTGGTATTGCGCTTATTTTTCTGGTGAGGTCTATAGGTGAATTTAGATATGTAGGTTTTTTTAAAAACATTAAGCATACGCCATTTGGCCAAATGGATACTCGTTATTATTCGCCATTATGTTTATTTATTGCAATTATCGCATTGATTATCAATCTTTAACAAACCATAAATAGCCATGAAAATTTTACTTACTCTTTCTTAGCTTCAATATCCCTTTTTTTTGCCTAACTTCTGAACACTGTTTATTAAATAAGACATGATTAGACAATATTACCTACTACTATTGTTACTCAGCGGATTTGGGGCAATAGCACAGCAATCAGCCATCTTAGAAACGTACATCCAAGAAGGCTTACAAAACAACCTTGCACTCAAGCAAGAAGGGCTTGAAATTCAGAAGGCTACTCAAGTCATCCAACAGGCCAAGGCCTTGTTTTATCCCAAAGTAACCTTCAATCCTACGTATTCGTTGGCTGCGGGAGGGCGGCGTTTGGAGTTTCCGATTGGAGATTTACTCAATCCTATTTACAGTACACTCAATCAACTTACCAAAACCAGCAATTTCCCACAGGTTGAAAATGTAAATGAACTACTCGCGCCTAACAATTTTCATGACACTAAATTTACGGTTCAGTATTCCATTTATAACCCTGAAATCCAATATAACTACTTGATTCAAAAAACCTTGCTAAGTGCCCAAGAAGCAAAAAAGCGAGTTGTTGAAAATGAATTACGCCATAATATCGAAGGGGCATATTATCAATATTTGCAAACCTTGGAAGGATTGAAAATTTATGCCAATGCGCACAAAACACTCATTGAGTTATCAAGGCTCAATCAAAAATTGGTAGCCAATAACGTAATTACCAAAGATGCTGTTTATGGAGCCGATTATGAAGTAAGTAAGTTAGAACAGCAAATAACAGTCGCCGAAAAAAATCGAGATATGGCCAAGGCTTATTTTAATTTCCTATTGAATAAGGAGCTAAACACTACAATTCAAGTGGATTCAACCTTAACTAAAAGTATCTTAGAAATGAGTAGTCTGGCCGATTTGACTCATAACGCTATTTCGAATCGTCAGGAATTGAAGCAACTCGACCAAAGCATTTTGGCTGCCCAAACCGCCGTTACACTTAATGAAAAAGCGGCTAAGAAGCCATCCGTTTTTATTGGTGGGAATACTGGTTTTCAAGGATTTGGCTACACATTTTCAAATCAAGCTTATGCCATTATTCAAGTAGGCTTGCAGTGGGATTTATTTAAAGGATATGAACGAAAGTCAAAAACACAGCAAGCCAAAATTCAAACCGACTTGCTACGAACTAAAAAATTGGAAGTAGAAAAACAGATTGAACTACAAACCACGCAGGCATTTTACGAACTAAAAGCCGCTCGTGAATCTCTCAAATCAGTAAATAGTGGCGTAATAAAAGCAGAGCAATATTTCAAGGTCGTTGATAGTCGCTATCGAAATGGAAATGTGCTGTTGATTGAATACGTCCGAGCGCAAAATGAACTACTCAATGCACAGTTGCAGATGTCTCTGGCGCAGTTTGATGTATTGCTAAAACAATCGTTTTTGGATAAAGTAGTGGCCGTAAAATAACTTTCAGCTTTTAATTTTCACAAACATGAAACCATACATTTTTGCTTTATTTATTGCGGTATCAATGACCGCTTGCGGTGACAAAGAAACCAAAAAACAAGAAACCGTTTCGTCCACCGACGAAGTACTTACCCCCATACAACTCGCTAAAATAGAAGCCATTAGCCGTTCTGAAAGTATCGTAGCATCGGGTTTAGTGGCTTCATCAGAAGAAGCAAAACTCTCCTTTAA
>JBDHXS010000422.1:0-6293 GCA_039810845.1 Runella sp.
GGCTTCATCAATCGCCAAATAGCTGGCATTACTTTTGGGCGAAGTAGCCAAATAAACCACCACTTGTCCCAACACAATACGACATTCGGGATACCCAATCGCTTTTACAGCTTGCAAACAAGCATTGGCCATAATCACTGCCGTAGGATTTGCATTTCCAATGTCTTCCGACGCCAAAATCAACATCCGTCGTGCGATAAATTCGGGATCTTCTCCTGCTTTTATCATACGTGCCATCCAATACAATGCGGCGTTGGGGTCGCTTCCGCGCATGGATTTAATAAAAGCTGAGGCAATGTCGTAGTGTTGTTCACCCGATTTGTCGTAACGAGCTAAATTTTGTTGTGCTACTTCTGTCACGGCCTCGTCCGTAATCATAATCGGCGATTCCAAAAAATGGGCATTAACCACCAACTCTAACAAATTCAAGAGTTTGCGCCCATCTCCTCCCGACAATCGTAGCAAGGCATCATAAGACGCAAATTGAATGGTTTTTGTTTTTAGGATGTCATCTTTTTGAACAGCTTGGTGTAGCATTTGAATGAGTTCATCTTTGCTTAAGCCTTCCAAAATATACACTTGGCAGCGTGACAACAAAGCCGAATTGAGTTCAAAAGAGGGGTTTTCGGTAGTGGCACCAATGAGCGTAATCTGCCCTTTTTCGACGGCTCCCAACAGGGCATCCTGCTGACTTTTGTTGTAGCGATGGATTTCATCAATAAATACAATGGGTGAAAACAATCCCGAAGGCCGCGATAATACCTCTCGTAATTCTTTCACACCCGAATTAATGGCACTCAATGGATAAAAAATGCGCTTAGTGGTTTCGGCAATGAGCAAAGCCAGTGTGGTTTTGCCAACGCCTGGCGGCCCCCATAAAATCATGGAAGGGATGAGGTTGTTTGAGATGGCACGTCGTAAGGCACCATTGTTTCCTAACAACTTTTTTTGACCGATAAAATCATCCAAACTTCGCGGGCGCATTCGTTCGGGTAGCGGAGCAGACATAGCATTGGCGGTTAATAGTAGTTACAAAAATACCGCAATTGAATTTATAATTCTGAAAGAACTTTCAGAAAAGAGTTTTTCTTGTTTATACGCATAACCATCACCGACAACGAAATCGGGCGGGCGGCGGCTGCCGCCCTGAAAAGTAAATAAGAATGTACGAGCAGTGAAGAAGGGCTGAAATCCATCCGCAATCATATGATTGATGTGGTGTTTCTCGACATTGAAATGCCCAAAATGAATGACTTCTCGGCCATAGACTACTTGCTCAAACCAACCGATGTCAAAGACCTCCAAGCCGCCGTGCAGAAAGTCGAGCGCAGTCGAAAAATAGATACCCGACAAATGGAACTATTGAATCACTACTTAGTGCCTGCGCCCAAAACCTTCCCCGAGAAAATAGTCTTATCGCACCACGACAGAGTGGTTTTTGTAGAACTAAAAAACATTCTTTACTGCGAAGCCGACGACAATTATCCCCGTTTTTATTTATCAAACGGCCAAAAATACTTGATTTCTAAAACCTTACGAGATATTCAGGAGGTGTTGGAAGAGCGCAATTTCTTGCGAGTGAGCCGCCAACACCTCATCAACCTCGACCACATTGCCAAGTTTATAAAAGGCGAAGGCAGCTATATGGTCTTGTCAAACGGGTAAAGTATCAACGTGGCCCGCAGTCAAAAGAATAAATTGATTGAGCGGTTTGGGTGGTTGTGAGTTTTTTCTACCGCATAGTAAACAATAGACCCGTTTTTTATACTTCTACCACACCAAAAACTCTCTCTGGGGCTTTGCCTTCGGCTATCAAAAAGCCGTTGGGTGTGAGGTTTGTGAATTCTTTGAAGTCTCGTACCAAATGTTGGTAGTCGTAGTAGCCTAATTCAAGAGCAATGGTTAGCCAGTCTTTTTGTGGGTAGGCGTTTTTATATTTTACTGCTTTTTCAAAACGTGTAATTCTATCAAATGTCTTGGGACTAACCCCTACTCGTTCTACAAAAAGTCGATGAAATTGTCGTACACTCAAACAAGCATCATCTGCCAATTTATCAATGATGGCAGGTTGATTTTGATAAATAATTTTTTTGGCAATACTATCAACTCCTATCAATCGGCTTTTCGATTTTTTTATTAAATTCCACAAAAACCGCTCTGCAATAGGGATAACACCGTAAGGGTCATCCAAATTAGACATTTCTTCATGAACCAAACGGATATCTTTGCCCCAAACTGCTTCGGCATCAATGAATGTATTAAGTAATTCTGATGGCGATATTCCAGTAAGCCGAAAAAGACCCGTAGGTTGTAAAACTATCTGTAATACCCAAAAATCATGTCCAATATGGCGATTGGTGAGCAACGTATGTTGCCCATGAAGGGCACATTTGGGGTGTCTGTGTAATTGGCTGCTGTAACAAATTTTCTGAGGTTCTCTTAAACAAAAAATCAAGCATAGTTCAGGGTGAGGAATATACGATTTTATAGGCAATACCTGACTCGCCCCAAACTTAAATCGAATGATTTGGTGCTTGCGTACATATTCTTGCAAATGCAAATTCGGTTCTATGTCTTGCAAGATTATCATTTTTATTTGAGCGTTAAGGGTGGACCTACTAATTTCATCCCATGTTCCTGAAACATCTTACCCATTGCTGCCATATCAGGCGGTCCAGTTACTTTGCTAAATTCATCAAAAAACTCTTCCATTTTACCCGCGGGGTTCAAAAAATAAATTAATTTACCCAAATCGCTGGTTTGAATCCAAGTATGTTGAATATTTCTGGGCAAAAAAATTGTGTCGCCTGCTTTCAAGACAGACTTGGTTTCACCCAACTGAAAAATGTACTCGCCTTCTACTACATAAAATACTTCGTCTTGGTCATAATGTAAGTGAAGTGGCGGCCCTATTTTTTGGGTACCTGTGTACTCAAACATACTTATTTGACCATTCGTATCTTTGGCCGAAATCTTGGCATCGTTTGGATTTACCAACATAAATGGGGTGGGTCTTCCTGATCGATTTTTGCCTTTTTTTACAATAAAGCCGTCATTTTTGGTTTCGGCATGGGCGTCTATCAGCACCGAAGTAGCTGCCGTTGCCAAAGTTGTTGTTAAGAATTTTCTGCGTTGCATAACTTGCGATTGTTTAAAGTTGTTATGCAAAGATTTGGCGGTTTTAGAAATGTTTAGTGGTAAAAATCGGACGTTTTACTCCATCGGCGGCCCCAAAATTTCGGACTTGTATTTTTTGTATGCTGCTGCCATAGCTGCCATATCAGGGCCATTTGGTGTAAGAGCCCTGCCCATTTCAGCAAAATAATCTTCGATACCTTTACTTGGTGTAATGCCTACGAGCAGTGTGCTGGGTTGCTCACTGGTGCAAGCAAAAGTATGTTTTACACCACGAGGAATAAAAATGCTGTCACCAGTGTTTGCGGGTATTCGCTCGCCATCAATTAGAAATACAAAACTGCCAGACAATATACAAAAGAATTCATCGAAAGTATGATGTACGTGCAAGGGCGGGGTGCCATGACCTTTGCGATTGTTGGTACTAATAAAAACCGACAATCGCTCATCAGTATCAGCACCGAGCAGTTTAAAATCAACAGGCACATCGCCATAAATGATTGCTTTTTTTTGGCGATGTGTCAATGAAGCTACTTTAAAGCCTTTTTTGGGTAGATTGGTAGCATGAGTTACACCAATTTGTACTGCTGTGCTTGCTACAAGTGTGTTTGTGAGAAATTTTCTACGTTTCATTTTTGAACTGTTTTTATGTTTAACAGCTCAAAAGTAATGGACGTCTGATTGGCTTTATTGGTAAAAAATCTGCATTTATTTTGAACCACACAGACACATAGAACACAATAGATTAAACCCAAAACTCTTCTAACCCTAAAATCCGCTCTGGGGTATTGTTTTGAGCTTGTAGCAACGAATTGGGCGTAGTGCCTGCAAACTGCTTGAAGTCTTTGGCCATGTGCTGGTAGTCGTTATAATGCAGTAGAACATAGTTCTTAACAATATGTCTGAGCTTTTCTGATGGCTCAAAATCCTTTAAAATCATACTGATTACCAAATCATTACCTCACAAATTAACGAATTTTATGGGTAAGGCAAGTGGTAAAAAATCAGCATTTTATTGGTGATGTTCTTTTATCTGTTTGTCGCTTAGTCTTAAAAATCGTGCGGCATTGTTGTAGAGAATATCTCGTTTTTGGTTTTCGGTCAGAAACGGGGCTTTTTGTATCGTTTCGATACCCTCTGCAATGGCTTGGGGCCAAATCATTTGGTCGGAGCCAAAGCAGATTCGTTTCTCAAAACCTGCGTTAATGATTCGTTTGAGATAATCATAAAACTCTTCTTTCGGAAAAGCATAACAGATAATCCCTAAGTCCACATACACTTGCGGGTGAGCGTAAAGAACTGCCTTCAAATCATCAATCATCGGCCAGCCTGCATGAGCCAAAATAAGCCTGAGTTTGGGGTGTCTCATCAAAGCTTCTTCCACCACCAATGCCGAATGTAGCCTTGCCCGATAGCGTGGGTCGCCAAAATACGCCACACCTGGCGGGCCTGGGCCTACGTGTACACTCACAGGTACATCAAGTTCTTCGGCCATTTTCAAGTAGGGTTCCATGATGCTATCAGACAGAGAAATGCCTTCGTATTGGGTAGTTACTTCGCCCAATACCTTCAAGCTATCTTTACTAAACCACTTCTCTAACTGCTCCAAAGGGATTTTGGACTTAAAATCAAACATTACAGCAGGAATAATGCGTTTGGGGTTGGCTTGTTCCCATTTTTTGACCAAATTATACGGGCCGCTCGTTACGCCAAAAACATTGTATTTTTGCATAACAGCCAAATTTTCGGTCATCATTTCGTCGTTGGTCTTGGGCGAAAGCAGGGCTTTACCGCTGCACATCAATTTGTTGGTAATGACATCCACATAATAACTCATACCAGTTGTTTTGGCATCTTTGGCCGACCAATGCGTGAATGGCGAACAAATATGGACAGGTGGAGGGCCGTATCTATCAATATATACAGCGTGCATGTGCATATCTATTACGGGCAGTGGTTTTTGGGCGTAAATAGTGATGAACGATGAGAGGTAAACAGCGAGAGTAAGAAGTTGACTTTTCATTTTAGAATTATCTTTTTTTACCCGAAACTGACGGCATTCTACAAATAACACAAGCCCCCATACACCAAACCTCCCCTTCAATGTGTGTAGGGTTGGTTTGGCTGTGTGTGCGTTTTGGGCAGTGCGCCACTGATTGTGTATTTTTGTAAAACACTCTCCATTTTTACAATGCCCGCATACCCGCCTTCCTTTACTTTCATGCTGGGATTCAGCTTTTTGATGGCTGTTGTTACGGGTATGAAGGCCGTGCTGAACAACAGCGACAGAGCAGCTTTCTACTGCTCATGTACCTACCTTTGTATTTTTTTTAACTGCCTATTGGTCATTATTAACTTCGATTTGGGGCATTACGGTTTCCTTTCGGCGGGTGGGTTAGAGTCGTCACCTGCATTGTGGTTCAATTATCTCACGCCTACCTTTATGCTGCTATTTTATCGGGAGTTTTTGGAGATGAAGCGGCAAAGTATCAGATATTATAACCTC
Source organism: Runella sp. (assembly GCA_039810845.1). GTDB lineage: Bacteria > Bacteroidota > Bacteroidia > Cytophagales > Spirosomataceae > Runella. Next base: position 5,642 of record JBDHXS010000422.1, read on the forward strand.
ATTACGTGGGGATTATACCTATTGCTGATGTGCATTGGGCTAAAAATCATTACTACGTTTATGCCTTTTGCAGTTACGGTTTTTGAAGGAGTATCATTGGTGTTTCAGCTCGTCTTATTAGGGCTTTTTATAGTATTGCCACTATACAGTCTGCGATTTTGGCACCACAAAATATTTCGCTACGCCGCTTGGTCGAGTTGGTTTATCGTACTGATGTATGCCTTCTTTTTGTACTCCTATTTTGGTAAAATTGACATACCTTCCTGGCAAGGCGACAATATACTTTTTGGAATTACTGTGGTTGATGGAATCCTATTTTGGATAGCCCTTACGGTACGAGACAGCCAAACGTTGAAAGCGAAAACATGGTTTGAAAAACAAGCCATTACCAACGAGATAAAGGCGTTGCGTTCGCAAATGAATCCTCACTTTATCTTCAATAGCCTCAATGCCATCAAGTCGTTCAATTTAAGCAACGATACCGAAAAAACGGACTTGTATTTGACCAAGTTTTCGAGGCTCATCAGGCAAGTACTTGAAAATTCGGCTTCCGAAAAAATCACGCTCGAAAATGAACTGAATACCCTTCGGCTCTATCTGGAAATGGAAAAACTGAGGGCGGGCGATAAACTCAATTACGAAATTCGGATAA
>JBDHXS010000423.1:0-6290 GCA_039810845.1 Runella sp.
CCCTCGAAATGCTTTTTCAATAAGGGAATCATTTTGGTTTTTTGGGACTGATTAACTTCCATCACCGACTTCAGAACTTTGAAATCGTAGTTATATTCCTCCGAAGTTTTGGCCAATGCCTGTACATCTTTGGGGAAACAGCTACCGCCATACCCAATTCCTGCAAACAAAAAGCGCTTTCCAATGCGACTATCGGTACCAATTCCCTTACGAACATTGTCCACATCTGCTCCTGCGAGTTCACAGAGGTTAGCTATTTCATTCATAAAGGTGATTTTCATTGCCAAAAACGAATTGGCGGCATATTTGGTCATTTCAGCCGAGCGCTCATCCATAAAAATCACGGGATTTCCCTGGCGTACCAACGGCGCATAGAGCTTTTCCATGACCTTTTTAGCTCTATCAGATTTTGTTCCTACCACTACCCTGTCGGGCTTCATAAAGTCCTCTACCGCAACACCTTCACGTAAAAATTCAGGATTGGAAACGACATCAAATTCAACTTTGGCATTTTTGGCAACGGCAGCATGTACTTTTTCTGCTGTTCCAACGGGGACAGTACTTTTATCTACAAGGACGGCGTATTCGGTCATAATCTGTCCCAAATCGTCGGCTACTTTCAATATGTATTTCAAATCTGCCGAACCATCTTCACCTGGAGGCGTTGGTAAGGCCAAAAAGATAACCGATGCCCCTTTGATACCTTCTGCCAAATCAGTCGTAAATTTTAAACGCCCTTCTGCTACATTTCTGTGAAAAAGTGCCTCTAAACCTGGCTCATAAATCGGAACAACACCGTTGTTCAGTTTTTCAACTTTTTTTATGTCAATATCAATACACGATACTTGTACACCAGTTTCTGCAAAACATGTACCTGTCACGAGTCCTACATAGCCAGTTCCTACTACAGCGATTTTCATATATAAATGCTTTGGTGATTAGTTATTCTGTGTTTGCCTAATAAAATTGTATTTTTTTGAGGACAACAAAACGGCCTCAAAATTAGAAGATTTTCTTCAATCCCTTTCAAAGTAAAGCAAATTTGTATAAAGCCTATTGATTTTACGGCGAAATCTGGTATTTCTATCAAAAAATTATTATCCTAAAAATTGCTCTAACAACGAATTTTGTTTGTCTATTCACGTTTTTAGTACAAATAAGCCCCTCCTTAAAAAGAATGCTCCCTGTTCATTTCTCTTCTCCCTAAACCGTTCGATAAAAAGTTATTGGCACAATCGTTGAGTAATTGTAAATTGAAAAAAAAGAGTGCATCACTACCGCTTAGATTCATCAAAACTATGACCGTCTCAATTGTAGAAAACCAAGAATTAATTGCCCAATCCGTACGTGATTTTGCCGAAAGAAACATCCGACCCCATATTCGTACCTGGGATGAAAGCCAACACTTTCCTGCCGACGTATTTCACAAATTAGGTGAGCTTGGCGTGATGGGGATATTGGTCCCTGAAAGCTACGGCGGAGCTGAGTTAGGCTACCGCGAATACGTTACCGCAATTGTTGAACTTAGCAGAGTTGATCCTTCCATCGGCTTGTCGATGGCAGCTCATAACTCCCTTTGTACCAATCACCTGCTGATGTTTGGCAATGAAGAACAAAAACAAAAATATTTACCAAAACTGGCCAGTGGCGAGTGGATAGGTGCATGGGGTCTCACCGAACCCAACACCGGCTCTGATGCAGGAAATATGCGGACAGTGGCCGTAAAAGAGGGTGAATATTGGGTATTAAACGGCTCCAAAAATTTTATAACTCACGGCAAAAGTGGCAACCTCGCCGTAGTTATTGCACGAACTGGCGTACCAGGCGACAAACGCGGTGCTACCGCTTTTGTGATTGAGCGTGGGACCGAAGGGCTTTTGGCGGGAAAAAAAGAAGATAAACTTGGTATGAGAGCCTCCGAAACCGCCGAAATGATTTTTCAGGACTGCCGCGTTCACGAAAATCAGGTATTAGGCGAAGTAGGAGAAGGCTTTATACAATCATTGAAAGTACTGGATGGAGGCCGAATTTCAATTGCAGCCCTGAGTTTGGGAACGGCCATCGGTGCGTATGAAGCTGCACTGGCGTACTCCAAAGAGCGTCAGCAGTTTGGAAAGGCGATTTCGCAGTTTCAGGGAATTGCTTTCAAATTGGCGGATATGTTTACTGAGATTGAAGCCGCTAAATTACTCGTTTACGACGCTGCCGATCGCAAAGACCGAGGCGAAAAAGTAACTTTACAAAGTGCCACAGCCAAATACTATGCTTCTGAAGTATCGGTGCGAGTGGCCAACGAAGCCGTACAAATCTTTGGCGGTTACGGCTTTACGAAAGATTTCCCTGTTGAGAAATTTTACCGTGATTGCAAACTCTGCACCATCGGTGAAGGCACCAGTGAGATTCAGAAACTTGTGATTTCGAGGGAGATATTGAAATAAAAATACCCGTCAGTCTTAGCTAAAGCGAACTGACGGGTAAGGCATAAAAAGGGCGGAAATCAACCCGTCCTTTTTTATTTATTCTGGGGTTCCATCGTCAACGACGTTTGGCTCCAATTTATCCAAGAGCGCCTCTTCGTCTTCGTTGACTTTGGCGCGGATTTTGGCTTCGAGTTCTTCGGTAAGTTCTGGATTGTCTTTCAACAATTGCTTCACGGCATCCCGGCCTTGTGAAAGGCGATTCCCTCCGTAGCTGAACCATGACCCCGACTTTTTGACAATTTCCAACTCTACGGCCAAGTCAATGATTTCGCCCACTTTAGAGATACCTTCTCCGTACATGATGTCAAATTCAATCACTTTGAACGGAGGTGCCAATTTGTTTTTCACCACTTTCACTTTCGTACGGTTACCAGTGATATTGTCGGCGCTTTCTTTGATTTGGCCAATACGACGAATATCCAAACGCACCGAAGCATAGTATTTGAGCGCGTTACCACCCGTAGTGGTTTCTGGGCTACCAAACATTACCCCGATTTTATCACGCAACTGATTGATAAAAATACAGCAGCAGTTGGTACGGTTAATAACCCCCGTAAGTTTACGCAACGCTTGTGACATCAAACGTGCCTGTAAACCCATTTTACTATCCCCCATTTCACCTTCGATTTCAGCCTTAGGAACAAGGGCTGCTACGGAGTCAATAATGATAATGTCAATGGCACCCGAAGAAATCAAATGTTCGGCAATTTCGAGGGCTTGCTCTCCATTGTCAGGCTGAGAAATAAGAAGGTTTTGGGTATCTATTCCCAACTTTTGAGCATATACACGGTCAAAGGCGTGTTCGGCATCAATGAAGGCCGCCAAACCACCCGCTTTTTGTGCTTCGGCAATGCAGTGCATGGCAAGCGTAGTTTTACCCGAAGATTCTGGGCCGTAGATTTCTACCACCCGTCCGCGCGGTAAACCGCCAATTCCTAACGCTAAATCTAATCCAACAGAACCTGTTGAGATTACTTCGACGTCCATTACTTTTTTGTCACTCAAGCGCATCACAGTGCCTTTTCCGTAGGCTTTGTCAAGCTTCTCAAGCGTTGTTTGCAGGGCTTTAAATTTCTGTTCTTTGTTGTCTGCCATGGTTGATTTTTAGTATAAAATAGTAGGTTTGTTTTAATGTAAAAGTAAGAATTTTATTTAGTTTTACCAAAGAAAAATGGGTAAAATTGCGACTAAAACCCACCCTTTTTGACATTTTCTTTCGCAAAAAAAGTATAACTAAATCCACATAAACTTTCTCCTAATGCTCCTTCAACAAAAAGCATTCTTAGCCCCAAAATTCCTTGTTTTACTCCTTTCATTGGAGCTTTTGTGTACCTCTTGCGGCAATCCACTGGCCCCCAAAGCTCATTTTTCGCCCGAATACCAAGAGTTAAATCGTCAAAAAGCCACTATCGAAATGCCCGAAACCTACGAGTTAAGCGCCATTTTGGTGGCACTTACGGGCTATCGCAATGTGTTGAACGACAAAGACCCTTACGTGCAAGCCGTCAAAGCACATTTTTCTCCTTTCAAAGAGCACCCAATGGTAAAGCACGTCGCCCAAAAAATGAATAAACTGGGCGGATACAATTACCTTCAACTCCGCAAAGACGCCATAATGAGGCATTTTTCGGAAGATAACAAACTGATAAACAGTCAAATTTATCAGAGTAAGTTCCCCATCAATACCATTACATTAGGACTTACCGACCGCCCCGCCTTGCTCCGTGATTTCGTCAAAAAATCAAACTTTCGGGCTTTTTATACCCAACAAAAGGACTACTACCAACGGCAAATAGCCCGTGCGGAAAAGTATATGCCCATGCAAAAAATGTGGAAATGGGTCGAAAATCAATTTCCTGCCCGCTACAACAGCTACAAAATCTTCCTAACGGCTATGGATGGCGGCTTTCATTTTACTTTTCGACTAACCAACAACGGCTTCCGACAAACCCTCATGTTTGTTACTGCCCCCAACGACCTGCCCGACACCCGCTCGGAGGCTGAAAAAGAAGGGGCTTGGTCACGGATGGTGTTTACCGAAATAGACCATAACTACGTCAACCCCGTCACGGACACCTACCGAAAGCAGGTAGAAGCAGCCATGCCTGATTGGAAAAAATGGAACCAAACCAAAGCAGGTAATAAAGGCATGTACGAATCGGCCTATTTGACTTTCAACGAATACATGACGTGGGCAGTTTTTAGCCTCTACGCTTATGACCATTTCAGCCCCGAAGATTTTGAGAAAATCAACAAAAAAGAAGAGGATTTTATGGTGAATGGACGCGGCTTTCATCGGTTTAGGGAGTTCAACCAATTTGTGTTACATTGCTATAAAAATCGCGCTTCCAACCAAACCGTGGCTGATTTGTATCCTACCATCATCGAATGGCTCAAAAAACAACCTTAAACCACCCCTACCGCTATGTTTCCAACCTCTAAATCCTCTTTTTTGAAACCCTACATAGTCACTTTGATGATAAGTATGGTACTTATGAGTTGTTCATCTTCCAAAAACGAAACTATGTCTTCCACTTCAAACTCCTTCGGTGCTGACCTCGAATTTTTAAAGAAACATCAAACAACGCTCGTGCTTTCCGCCCCTGACGACGATTCGGCCCAAGTGGCCGTCATTGGTGCTTTACAAGGGCGCGTGATGACCTCTACCGCCAACGGTGCTTCGGGTAACAGCTACGGATGGTTGAATTATAAACTGCTCGAATCGGGTAAGTTTACACCCCACATGAGCGCCTTCGGTGGAGAAGACCGCTTTTGGGTTGGGCCAGAGGGCGGGCAATTTTCGATTTATTTTCAGCAGGGAAAACAATTCGTGTTCGACGATTGGCAAGTGCCTGCCGTCATTGATTCTGAGCCGTTTGAGTTAGTCTCGTCAGATAAATCTAAAGCTGCTTTCCGCAAAATGGCCTCGTTGATCAATTATTCGAGCACAAAATTTGACATTGTGATTGACCGTCGCGTGGAAGTTCTTAGCAAAATAGCCATCGAAACTGCCATTAACTTCCCCCTCAAAGATGTAAAGGTGGTGGCCTACGAAACCGTGAACCAAATCACCAATCAAGGCGCCGACTGGAACAAGGAAACGGGAATGCTTTCTATTTGGATTTTGGGAATGTTTAATCCCTCTCCAAAAACCACCGTGGTAGTGCCGTTTGTGGGTGGTGCCGACCACAAGAGCAAAATCAATGACAGCTATTTTGGTAAAGTCCCTGCCGAGCGGCTTATTATCGAAGACAGCGTGTTGTACTTCAAAGCCGACGGTAAACACCGCAGCAAAATTGGCCTGCCACCGAGCATCGCGAAGCCCGTCATGGGTAGTTATGATGCCGAAAAAGGTGTATTAACGATTGTTAGCTATGATTTAGACCCCAACGGCGACTACGTCAATTCTATGTGGGAAATCCAAAAAGATCCCTTCAAAGGCGACGCCGCCAACTCCTACAACGACGGCCCCGTAGCAGACGGCACGCAAATGGGGCCGTTTTATGAATTAGAATCGTCCTCTCCCGCCAAAGCCCTCAAAAAAGGCGAAACCCTCACCCACCGAAGCCGCACCTACCACTTTGAAGGCGATACAATGGTCCTGAATGCCGTGGCAAGGAAAATGCTGGGTGTGAGTTTGGAAGAGATTGAGAAGCACTAAAACATAGTATCTTGTCACCCTGTAAGGGTCTATTGTCCGCCTCCTTATTACGCGGTTTTAGACCCTTTCAGGGTGACAAATTTTCCTGAGTTCCACTCCGTGGTAAAATAAAAATAAAGCAAAAATGAAACAACTCCTTTTCCTCCTCT
>JBDHXS010000424.1:0-6287 GCA_039810845.1 Runella sp.
TACTTACGGCCATTCCTCTAAACGACTCACAAGATTCGTTTGACAATAAGAAATCCCCCAACTGATGTGCTTCAGATACTTGCAGGGAATATCCATTCAATAACTTTACCCCGATTGGGAAAAGTTGCGGAGGTAAATCCGGGCATAACCGATTGAGAAAAAAGACAGGGTTGGTAAAAGCATGCTTCCCTATATATGATTCCAACTTCAATTCGGAGGCAGTAGGCCCCTTTATCATCAAAGCGCCAAAAAAGACGCCTTTTTGCAAATCATTTGCTGCTCCACTCTTTAACTCTTGCAAACATTCTTCTACCAACTCTGGTGAAAGTGGCTTACTCCCATGTTTACCGATACCTACCTGGCGAATTCCTTTCGCTAAAGCCGTATCTAAATTGTATTTTATAGCGAAATCGGGTGTATTCACGACTACTTAAAAATTACTTAGTTTTAAAAACTAAAATTTCAATATTTTACAATTTCAAGAAACAAAATAGTACTTTTTCAAAGAAACTTTTATAGGAAATAAAGAATTTTTTATTTTTTAAACAAAAAATAAAACTAAAATTTGGTGCATTTACATTTTTGACATACTTTTAAGTAATAATTTTAAGCAGTACTAATCAGCAAATTATATTTTGACAAAAACCAAGAGTAAATGTATAAACTTTTTTGATATTCTTTTTTTTAAGAACTATATTTTTTAATCAAGCCATTTGAAGAAATTAATAGTCAAAAAATATCATTCTATAAATATAGTATTTTTTGAAGAAATAACAAACAACCCATCACTTAACATTGATCGCTCTTACGTGAACTTATGACGGCGTTGGCGGACGTACGTTGATAAGGAAAAAAAGAAAACCCCGCAGAATGGCGGTTCTGTCGGGGCTAATAGAAGTTTTAAATTAGGGATTAACTTAAAACGTTACAAAATTATGAAAAAATTGTTACACGTCCAATCGTGCAGCGCACTTCTTTTTGCTCTTTTATTGAGTAATACTACTCAAGCCCAATTCTCTCTTCAAGGCCAAATCAGAACCCGTACAGAAGTACGCGACGGTCTCGGCAACCTCGCTAAAATTGGCGCGAAACCAGCCGCTTTTACTTCTCAACGCACCAGCTTAAACTTCGGTTATAAGTGGGACAGGCTCACCTTCGGAATGAATGTACGCGATGTAAGGGTTTGGGGGCAAGATGCCGCCTCCATCAACAATGCCGACGGCTCAAAGCTATTCTTGCACGAAGCATGGGCTGAAATTGTGTTGGCAAACATTGCTGATACTACCCTAAAATTCAAAGCATTTGACAACCTTTCCCTCAAAATTGGCCGTCAAGAGCTAATTTATGACGATGTGCGTTTGCTCGGCAATCTCGACTGGCTCCAACAAGGACGCCGCTTTGACATGGCTTTATTGAAAGGTGTAAAAAAAGGCTGGCAGATTGATTTGGGATTTGCTTTCAACCAAAACTCTGATGCTTTTGGTAGAGCAGGTACTTTTTATGCCGCAGGCAATGCACCCACGACCATTGCCAACTCAAAAGGTGCTTTTGTAACCGTGCCAGGAGATTTTATTCCAACTTCGGGCAAAGGAGGCGCGCCCATTTTGGCTGGCCCTCTTAGTACCAACGGCCAAAACCAAATGTATAAATCCATGCAGATGCTATACATCAGCCGTAAGTTTGGGCAAACGAAATTTTCGGGCTTGTTTTTTAAAGATGATTTTCAAAAATACCGCATAGATAGCCTCGGTAGTACTGCTAACGGTGTTGTGTATGGGCGTCGTTACGATGTAGAAGGTACCAACAGCCGCATCACCTACGGAGCTATGCTCACGGGATTGATTGGCAATGCTTCTTCAAAATTGGGTAAAGTAGCTTGGCAAGCTTTTGCCTACAAACAAGGAGGCAAAAATCGTGATGGGCAAGATTTAACCGCTTATCACTACGGCTTAAATGCCTCTATCCAAAAAGGAAAATTCTCGTTTGGGCCTGGTTATGAAGTACTTTCGGGCAATAATACCGTTTCTCCTGATGGAAAAGACCACCGTTTTGACCCGCTTTATGGTACACCACACCGTCATTGGGGCTATATGGACTATTTCTACGTGGGTACTGGTGCTGCTGCTGGCGGATTGAGTAATGCTTTCTTTAAAACCAAGTACGTAGTCAATCCAAATCTCTATTTGACATTTGACCTCCATAATTTTGCCTTGGCCAACGACATGAAAAATGGCTTAGATGCCGCTGGCGGCAAAATTGCCCGACAGTTGGGGAATGAGTTTGACTTTATTCTGAATTACAACCTCAATAAATTTACGAACATCGAACTCGGCTATTCTCACCTTAGTGGCACAAATAGTCTTGAATACGCCAAATTAGGAACAATGGACAAAGCCAAACACAGCGCAAACTGGGCTTATTTGATGCTTAATATTCGTCCAGATTTCTTTTATAGCAAGCCCGTTGCTATCAAGCAGTAAATTGAACTAATTCTTTCAAATCAAAAGCATTATGCGTGGATATTTATCCAACGCCTGCTATCAAATTGTCTTTATAAATATGAAAACTACCTATAAAATCACCCTGGCTGCATTGGCAGCGCTCATCTTGGTTGCGGGGATGTCAATGCGTAAAGCCGCTTTACCCCAAGTCAAATTAGGCTTTATTCCTCTCACCGACTGTGCTCCGTTGGTAGCCGCCAAAGAATTGGGTCTATTTCAAAAATATGGTGTGGATGTAGTCCTTTCTAAAGAAGCATCATGGGCTAATATTCGCGACAAAGTCCTCAATGGAGAACTTGACGGTGCGCACTGCTTGTTTGGAATGCCGTTCTCTGTTTATACTGGTTTAGGCGGCAAAGCAGGTTCTGAAATGCAAATTGCGATGGTCTTAAACAATAACGGCCAAGCCATTACACTTTCTAAAGACTTTTGTGGGCTTGTGGGCTTTAAAGAAATGAATAAAGTTGCCGCCGCTGTAAAGCAAGTACAAGGTCGCAAAGAGGTAACGTTTGCCATGACTTTCCCAGGAGGAACGCACGATATTTGGCTTCGTAACTGGATGGCTGCCGCTGGTATCAATCAAAAATCGGTAGGAATTATTACCATTCCTCCTCCGCAAATGGTCGCCAATATGCGCGTTGACAATATGGAAGGTTACTGCGTAGGAGAACCGTGGAATGGGGTAGCTGCGGCCCAAAATGTCGGTTTTACCCAAATTGCGACCCAAGATATTTGGAAGCATCATCCCGAAAAAGCGTTGGTAGTCAACAGAGAATTTGCCGCTAAAGAGCGTGAAAATCTCAAAAATGTGATGAAAGCCGTCTTGGAAGCTTGCCAATGGCTCGACAACATGGGTAACCGTAAAAAAGCCGCAGGTTGGCTCTCAAAACCTTACTATGTCAATGCGGCTTTGCCAGTTATTGAAGCTCGTTTATTGGGTTCCAACGACTTAGGCTGCGAGTTGGGCGTGCAGAAATACAAAGACGACTACATGACTTTCTATAACAAAGGGTTTGTAAACACCCCCCGTAAATCGCACGGAATGTGGTTTTTGGCACAATATGTACGATTTGGAATGTTGAAATCCAATCCCGACTTTAAAGGCATTGCCGAAAAACTCATTTTAGATGATCTCTATGCCGAGGTAGCCCGCGAAGCCAAAGTCCCCGTCATGACCGACGACATGAAAGCTTTCAAAACTACCTACGATGTATCTTTCGACCCAGCTAACATCGGTGCGTATTTGGCTTCTACCAAAAAGTAATATAACTATGAAGAAACTACTCAATTTTCAAACCTATTTACCACTGCTGTTTGGCATAGGTAGCGCAGCTATTTTAGTAGGCGCATGGTGGAGCATCTCCATCATTACGAACAACGAAATACCAACGCCTCAAATGACTTGGGCTGTATTTAGCGAAATGCTCGCGACGCCGTTTTATGACTACGGCCCCAACGACAAAGGCATTGGCAATCAATTAGTAAGTTCTCTTATTCGAGTATTCAGCGGCTTTGGAGCAGGTAGCATTATTGCTATTCCTTTGGGTTTATTGATTGGTTCCAGCAAAACTGCATTCCGATTGATTAATCCCATCATTCAAATTCTACGCCCTGTCTCGCCTTTGGCGTGGTTTCCGTTGGGGTTACTGGCGTTCAAAGCAGCAGAAGGGGCTACGGTTTTTATCATTTTCATTACCAGCGTATGGCCTACTTTGATAAACACAGCCTTCGGCGTAGCATCCATTCCACAGGATCATAAAAACGTGGCCAAAGCTTTTGGATTCTCGCGTTGGAAATACATCACCAAAGTCATTATCCCCTTTGCATTACCACATATTATCACGGGCTTACGCCTCAGTATTGGCGTAGCTTGGATGGTGATTGTGGCAGGCGAGATGCTATCAGGCGGTATGGGCATCGGCTTCTTTGTGTGGGATAGCTGGAATGCCCTCAGTCTTGAAAAAATCCTCTCGGCAATCCTTATCATTGGGGCTGTCGGTTTGCTACTCGACAAAGGCTTCGACTGGCTCCAAAAACGTTTTGCATTTGCTTAATACGTGGTGGTTGGTGATGAGTGTCTGGTGATGAGTCTGTAGTACATGAAATTTTTAAAGTATTCTCGCTACCCACCAGCCACTATTCACTAACCACTACCCACCACTCACTAACCACTAAAAAAATGACTCTCCATACAATCACTGCCCCCATAGACTCCGCAAGTGAGTTTCATAAAATACAATCTCGTCCTGCTTCGATTGAAGTAAAAGACGTTACGGTGTCATTCAAAACCCCCAAAGGCACTTTTACAGCCATCAAAAACATTGATTTAACCATCAAAAAGGGCGAAATTGTCGCATTAATTGGTCACTCGGGCTGTGGGAAATCCACACTCATGGGGACAATTTCTGGCATGACTGCCCCCACAAGCGGGACAGTTGTTGCCAACGGTGCAGCCGTCAAAGGCCCTGGCCCCGACCGTGGGATTGTCTTTCAAAACTATTCTTTATTGCCTTGGCTCAGTGTTTATAAAAATATCTACGAAGCGGTTGATTCTGTTTTTAAGGACAAATCTGCCGCAGAAAAGCGTGAAATCGTAGAAGAAAACCTCAAAATGGTTAACCTTTGGGCGCACAAAGATAAACTCCCTGGTCAACTGTCGGGCGGAATGAAACAACGCGTAGCCATTGCGCGGGCCTTTGCCATCAATCCCAGTATCTTGCTACTCGACGAACCTTTTGGTGCTTTAGATGCTTTGACCAAAGGCTCAATGCACATTGAATTGCTCAAACTCTGGAACTTAGACAATCGCAACAAAACCATTGTGATGGTAACGCACGACATTGAAGAAGCGATTTTCTTGTCAGACCGCGTGGTGGTAATGAACAACGGCCCCGAAGCCACCATCAAGGAAATTGTAGATATTCCGTTACCTCGCCCTCGCAATAAAAAAGCAATTGTTCACGACCCTGTTTACATGGAAATCCATGACCGTTTGATGGGACTACTCTTTGATAAGTTTTCGATTGAGGACGACTAAGTGTACTAAACCTGTAAAGTTTGTGAAGCATCGCTGCTTCGGCGTACCGACCGTTAAACCTTACAGGTTTTTCATTTTTTTTACCAATTAACTATTTTTAGTTTACAAAAACGGTAATTTTGAATTATATTTTGTAATTTAACCGAAATTAAGTATAAAATTACAAAGAACTTTAAGTGTTTAATGAAAAATACTTAAAAATTACTTTGAGTACAATTACTTATTTCGTATGTTTGATGTACCAAATCGGTGCAGCGTGGCGGCGCTCAACCGATGCAGGTATTAAAGTTTAAGTAGCAATCCATCTTTTCCAAAGCTCTTTTTTTGTACATAAAAAAGAGGTATCAGCAATTGTGGTTTGCCACAGGTAACTTTCTGTTTGCATCGCTTCAAGCTCATACGCTGGTTTAATATTTCATTTCAACCAAGCAAGCGTCATGGGCAATTTCCTTACCTCAAAACCACTCAGTCAACTTAACATTTTTAGTTTTAGCGGCATCCAAATGCGCACTTTCCACATCACATGGCTGACTTTTTTTGTCTGTTTCTTTGGATGGTTCGGAATTGCCCCCCTAATGCCTGCGATTCGGGCAGACTTGGGATTGACCAAGGCTCAAGTTGGAAACACCATCATTGCAGCTGTTTCCGCCACTATTTTTGCCCGGCTCATTATTGGCAAACTCTGCGATTCCTGGGGCCCGCGTAAAACCTACACTACCTTACTGTTAATAGGTTCGCTACCCGTTATG
>JBDHXS010000425.1:0-6263 GCA_039810845.1 Runella sp.
AGCCGCTCGACAAAAGCCCGCGCGGTAGTCGGGTGGCCTCGGTACACAACGGTTCGAGTCTGTTTACGGGCGATGCTGGCGGGGGTGAAAGCAACATCCGCCGCTACATCATCGAAAACGACTGGCTCGAAGCTATTATTCAGTTGCCCAACAACCTGTTTTACAACACGGGCATCACCACCTACATTTGGGTACTCTCCAACCGAAAAGCCCCACAACGCCAAGGCAAAGTGCAGCTCATTGATGCAGGGCAGCTCTATCGCAAACTCCGCAAAAACCTCGGCAACAAAAACTGTGAGTTTGCCCCCGAACACATCCGCGAAATCGTGAATGTATATACCCAAATGCAGGCTGTGGAGCGCACGGGCGACGAAGGCTTGGCGGCACAAGTATTTGACAACAGCGATTTTGGCTACTACAAAGTGACCGTGGAGCGCCCCAAACGCCTCAAAGCACAGTTTAGTGCCGAGCGTATTGAAGAACTGCGCTTTGATAAATCGCTACGCGAACCCATGCAGTGGGCTTATGAGCAGTTTGGCGAAGAAATATATACTGACCTTGCCCAACACGAAAAAGCCATCACCGATTGGTGCGAAAAGAACGAGCTGAACCTCAACGCCAAGCAACTCAAAGCCCTCACATCGCCCGCTACTTGGCAAAAACAATTGGATTTGCTCACGGCGGCGGCGAGCTTGATGCAGGCCATCGGCACCGACGAATACCGCGACTTTAACCTTTTCAAAAAAGAAATAGAGGCCGAACTAAAAGCCGCAAAATCTAAACTTTCGGCCTCAGAGAAAAATGCCATTCTCAACGCCGTGAGTTGGTACGACGCCACCGCCGAAAAAGTGGTGAAGGGCATTACCAAACTGACGGGCGATAAGCTCGACGCACTCCTCGCGCATTTGGGCTGCGACGAATCCCAATTGGCCGATTACGGGTATTTTGCCACCGACAAAAAAGGCGAATACGTGGAATACGAAACGGAAAGCGACCTGCGTGACACCGAAAACGTACCCCTGAAGGAAAATATTTACGCCTACTTTTTGCGGGAAGTAAAACCCCACGTGGCCGAAGCTTGGCTCAACCTCGACGCCACCAAGATCGGCTACGAGATCAGTTTCAACAAGTATTTTTATCGGCATAAGCCCCTGCGCACGTTGGAAGAAGTGGGTGCTGACATCCTCCGACTCGACGCCGAAAGCGACGGCCTGATTCGGGAGATTTTGGGACTTTAATGGACTTTTAACTAAATTATTTTCAATGTCACTAATCATTGACAGTGAATACAGGAATTGGATTCAGGAACTGAAATCCAAAATTAGAAGCTCCCAAATCAAAGCGGCTATGGCTGTCAATACGGCTTTGATCGAGTTTTATTGGGATTTGGGTAAAATGATTGCGGAAAAACAAGCCGTTTGGGGGTCAAAACTCATTGAACAGGTGGCCAAGGATTTAAAAGCCGAGTTTCCGGATATGGAAGGGTTTTCTAAATCCAATCTTTACAACGTCCGTCGGTTTTATCAATTTTATGTTGATGTTGAATTTTTCCACCAAGTTGGTGGAAAAATTCCGTGGAGACATCACGTTGAAATTTTCACTAAAGCAAAATCCATCCATGAAGCTCATTTCTATATTCTGCAAACCATCGAAAACGGTTGGAGTCGAAATATATTGAGTTTACAAATCAAAAGTGAACTGTACGACAGACAAGGCAAGGCAGTTACCAACTTCAACAGGGTGCTGCCAGCCAATGATTCTGACCTTGCCAACCAGCTACTCAAAGACCCCTACAACTTTGATTTTTTGGCACTTACAGAACCCTACCGAGAACGTGAATTAGAAAACGCCCTCGTTGAAAACATCACTAAATTTCTCCTCGAACTCGGTACTGGCTTTGCCTACGTGGGCAGGCAAGTACCTATGACGGTGGGCGGACAGGAATACTTTATTGATTTGTTGTTTTATCATCTCAAACTTAGGGCTTTTGTGGTTATTGAACTCAAAGCCGGCAGTTTTATGCCTGAATATGCAGGTAAATTGAGTTTTTATTTATCGGCGGCCAACGATTTGCTCAAACACCCCACCGACAACCCGACCATTGGGCTGCTGATTTGCAAAGACAAAAACGACATAGTGGCCGAATATGCCCTCAAAAATATCAACCAGCCCATTGGGGTATCGGAATACCAATTGACCAAACTGTTTCCAAGCGATTTTGAAAGTAGCTTGCCGACTATCGAAGAAATTGAAAATCAACTCCAGAACCATGCAAACTAATCTACCCACCTATACTCACTACAAACCCTCGGGCGTCCAATGGCTCGGTGATATTCCTGAACATTGGGAGGTGAAGCGATTAAAATTTAGGCAATGATATATCAATTTACACCAGATTATATATAATATATCATTATATATAATTAATCTTTCTATTAAATAAATTTAAGCAGATATTTACACTAAATATTTGCTTTTGTTATTTTTTGAGCATATATTTACACCATAATTAACACGGTTATGGTAGCACAATTTAAAAGTATCCTTGATTTACTCAAAGCGTTTCCAAACGAACAGTCTTGTATTGACCATTTAGAAAAGCTTCGATGGGATGGTCAACCTGTTTCACCGTTTGATGAAACTTCTACCGTATATAAATGTGCTGGCAACCGCTACAAATGTAAAAATACAGGTAAGTATTTTAACGTCAAAGTGGGTACTATCTTTGAAGATACCAAAATCCCGCTTCAAAAATGGTTTCTTGCTCTTTACATATTTTCTTCTCACAAAAAGGGTATTTCTTCGCATCAATTAGCAAAGGATATTGATGTAACTCAAAAGAGTGCATGGTTCATGCTACACCGTTTGCGCTACGCTTTTGAACATCCCGCTTTCAAGGCTACTTTGGGCGAAAATGACACCGTAGAAATTGACGAAACCTACGTAGGCGGTGAAGAAAAGAACAAACACGAGAGCAAGAAAACAGAAGGCACGCAAGGTAGAAGCACTAAAACCAAAAAGCCCGTTTTGGGTATGGTTGAACGTGGCGGCACTTTGATTGCGCAGGTTGTTGACGATATATCTAAAGCGACTATTCAACCTATCATTAATGAGAACGTAGCACAGGGCGCAAATGTGGTAACAGACGAATGGAAAGCATATAAAGGATTGCAGGGTAATTATGAGCACGCAGTTATACGCCACAGCGCAAAGGAGTACGTCAACGGCAAAGCACACACAAATACCATTGAGGGCTTTTGGTCACATTTTAAACGTGGTATTGACGGTATTTACCATTGGGTGAGTGTAAAGCACCTGCAAAGCTATGTAGATGAATTTGCGCTTCGGTATAATAGTCGTAAATTAGGTACAAGTACAAGATTTAACTTGGTGCTCGAAAATGTAGAAGGCAGATTAACGTATAAAACACTAATCAAAAAATAATTTTGCGTTTTTGCAAAATTATTGTGTTTTTGCCTATATTTACACCATAATTGTATTGCAAAAACGCAAAATTATGGAAAATCACTTATTGTCAGAGATTTACCAACTACTCGAACAGGACACCGGACTAAGCCTACGAGAACTTGTAGAAGAAAAGAAAAATGAAATGGGTATCAAGTCTATCAGACAGTTATCTATTTTATTGGACATGGAACAAACCCGTTTAGATAGACTGCTGGACGGAGATACGCAAAAAGTAGATTTGTTCTCTATTATAAAACTAGACGAATTTTTTGGGATAGGCATAAATAAACTGGTTCAACTGTACGTATCGTCTCTAAAGCCGGAGTTTATAGGTGAATTGGAGCGTACGCGCAAAGCAAGCTATATAATCCGTCATTTTGATTTACAAGGGCTAAAAAGTCAGGGGTTTATAAGTGACCCCAATGATATAGAAGCGGTTGAACGAAGAATTGTATCTTTTTTTGGCTTAGACTCAATCCTTCATTATAGCAGAGATATTGGTGCAGTTCTTTTTAGCCGAACCAATGCTTACTCGCACGATAAAATGAGAGAGTTTTGGGTGCGGTCAGCTTTTTATCAGTTTGAAAGAATTGAAAATCCAAATCTTTTTGATAGGAGTGCTTTAGAGACGCTTATTCCCAAAATAAGGCCATACACTCGTTATGAAGACAAAGGATTATTAACAGTAATTCAGGCGCTTTATAATATTGGTGTTACAGTTATTGTGCAAAAATACCTGTCGAAGACGCAGGTAAGAGGCGGTACTTTTGCAGTTAAAGGTAAACCTTGTATCGTACTTACTGATTTTAATAAATCTTATGCAACGTTATGGTTTGCCTTGATGCACGAGCTATTTCATGTAATGTATGACTTTGAAGACTTGCAAAAAGGAATGCGCTTTCACCTTACCGGAGAATCTGATTTACTGTTGTTCAGAGAAGAAGATGCAGACTATTTTGCACGCGAAATCTTATTTCCCCAAGAAAAATTAGAGTATATTAAGCCATTGATTAACAATCCGGCTTTAGTGGCTTCCTATGCCGAAAAAAACCGAGTCCATCCAAGTATTATCTATTCTTTTTTCTGCTACCACGAGAAAAAGCAGAGAAATAAAGACCTATATGCCATATTTCAGCACCATTTTGGCAAACCGGACAGAGCTTTACAGACAATTAGAACTAATCCTTGGGATAAAGAATCAATCTATCAGGAAATTGAAGAAGTTAAAAAGAAGTTAGCAATCTCTAACGCGTAAAAGAAATGGAGCAGGATAACAATAGCCCTAAAAAGGGTAAAAAAGAAGATCGCGACCGGGATAAAATATTAGACGACGTTAAGCGTCTATCTCAAAAGGCGCAGGAAACAGCCGAAGGGAAACAGTCAAAGTTATTTGAAGATGAAGACTTAGGGGAAGACACGGGTTTTAATCAGTCCATACTGAATGATACTGTAAATCCTGAATTATCGCACCGATTGTATTATGGTCTTCAAAGACTATTAAAAGATAACTTGCCGACCGGAAGAAAAAACGCAAGATTGCGCAGGTATGTTTACGATGAAAAAAATCTGTTTCTTAATCAGGGAAAGCATTTAGACCAAAAAGGAATCCGTCATAGCGATGGGCGTATGGCTCCCCCGGAAACAATAATTCAAGAGGCATTTAGCATAGTTGTCAACTGGGTTGCATCCGGAGGTGCGCCATTTGATATATTTTACGCCTTTAAAAAAAGGAATGAAGAACTGGGGTATTACGAAAAAAGGGAGCCGCCGGTTGATACGACTTATACAGACGTAACTTTTGATAACCAACTCAAAGGTCTTTTGAATGTGCCGCCACCAAAGAAAGATGGGAAGTAAACAAAAAGGCTACCTAATTGGTAGCCTTAAAAATTTGATTTTATTACTATCTGGCGAGAGTTTCCCATAATTTTACGGGACTCGTAGCTGTCCTTTTTATATTACTTTTGACAGCTTGCTCAATGCCCTTGATTTCAATCCTCCTTTTACTTTCCTTATTCAGGAGGATGCTTTGCTCAAACAGTGTCATCTCCCTCTTGTTTTTCTTCATTTTCATTAAGTGGTTGTAAGTTATCTTCTTTTGTTGCAATAATAACACTATCATTATTATGTACCAATGTTTTTTCAGTATTATTATCACTTAAGGTTACATCTTCCTCTTTATCATTAACAAATCCAACATACTTTAAAGTTCTAAGTTCTCCTCCAATAAACATATTAGATAGTGCACTAAGGTTAGACTCGTATTCTTCTCCTCCAAACTCAAAAGATGTTAGGACGTTTGGTAAAAATAAACTCAATAAGTCGTAATCAATAACATACCCATGGTCAGGACACCCATCAACAAAAAAGTCTGTAACACTTTTTATCTCTTCAGCCGATTTTAATTGGCCGTAAATAGCTAAAATTCTTTGGGCATAATGGGCGCCAATATCCAATGTTCTCCTTTTATCGCCTAATCTATAAGGGTCTATTTGTTTTAACAGAGGCTCATAGAATCTGGATAGATTATCCATTAACTGCTTTGACAACTCGTTTTTGGAGATATTTATTCTATCATGCTCATATATTTGTAAAAACATTGATTCATACATAGTTTTAAAGTGATACTCAATAATTTGGACAGATTGCTCATCATTTAATGCGCTTTCCCAATCCAAATCAGGACTATCATCTCTAACTTTCCCCATATGGGCGTCAAGTGGGCCAAATTCCCCAAACTCATCCATTACAATTTTCGTGCCACCTAATGCAAGAAACGTTGCTGCGCTTTTAGC
>JBDHXS010000426.1:0-6261 GCA_039810845.1 Runella sp.
AGATGAGTAAGAAACGCCAAAAGCGTCTCAAATGCTGTAAGAAGCAAGTTTCAAAATGGTTTAAGCAAGTTAAAAATTGGAGTTCAAACGTGAGTCTGGTTCTTAGTTTCCTTAAAATTTTGATAAACTAAGGTGCGTATAAGTTAGAACTTATTCAAAGAACAAATAAAAAACGGAACAGGCAACTGCTCCGTTTTTTATTTTTACTACTTCAAATTATCAGCCCAATTAAAGCGATCGCTGGGTGAAAACTTCCAAGGAGCTTGATTGGTTTCAAGGTTGTTAAACATCGCATTCCATGAAGCAGGGGCTTGCGCCTCATCCATGATTTTGTAACGACGCAACTGAAGAATAATATCCAATGGACTAATTAAAACAGGGCATTCTTGCACACAAGCATTGCAGGTAGTACAGGCCAAAATTTCTTCTTCCGTAATATAATCACCGAGTAAGCTTTTGCCATCATCTTTAAATTCACCACCGTTGGCCAGCATATTTTTGCCGACATCTTCCAAGCGGTCTCGGGTATCCATCATGATTTTGCGAGGCGAAAGTGCTTTACCCGTCATATTGGCAGGGCAAGAAGACGTACAACGCCCACATTCTGTACAGGAATAGGCATCCATCAAGTTTTTCCAACTCAAGTCAGCCACATCTTTAGCTCCAAAACGACCAATTTCGGTAGGAGGTTCAGTAGCATCGGGCTGTTCTATTCCCAGCATAATCTTTACTTCTTTCGTAATTTCAGGCATGTTGTGCATTTCACCTTTGGGAGTGAGATTGGCAAAATAGGTATTGGGAAACGCCAAAAAGATATGTAGGTGTTTGGAATAAGTGACGTACAAAGCAAATCCAAAAATACCCAAAATATGTATCCACCAAGCCAATCGTTCTACCGCTATCAATGCACCATCAGATAATCCTGAGAAAAGAGGCTGCAAAAATGTACTAAAGAAAAAACCTCCCACTAAAGGGTAGTGTTCTGTTCCACGTTCTTGAAGCAAACTATCAGCGGCATTCATACTTAAAATTGCCAACATTAGGACGATTTCGATCATTAAAATGGTATTCGCATCCAAAACGGGAAAACCATTTAATTCGCGGTGAAGAGAAGGTTGAAGACGTTCTACTTTGACGATATTACGCCGAATTAGAAACACAACGCAAACAGTGAGGACCCCTACCGCCAAAAACTCGAAGAAATTGATAAGTGAATGATAGAAGCCACCCAGTAACGGGGCAAAAAGACGGTGTGTACCAAACAGACCGTCTAATACGATTTCCAACACTTCGACGTTTATCAACAAAAAACCAGCATAAATCACAAAGTGCATAATGCCAACGATGGGGCGGTCAAACATCTTTTTCTGCCCAAATGATACGCGTAGCATAGTGATGAGACGTTCATTAGGGCGGTCGGTACGATTTTCTGATTTACCGAGTTGAATTGTCTTTTTGATGATTCCTACACGCTTCGCTATCAGCCAAGCTGTTATGCCCAATGCCACGGCAAAAAGGAGTTGTTGTACAATCTGCATATTGGTTTTTAGGGTTTGTTGTATTTCTACTATACCGGCAGTCAAACACATGAGCAAGCCGAAAGCGTACCGTTAGCAAATATCGGGAAAGTTACACTAACTCACACAAAGAGTCTTATATTTGTTAAGCGTCGAGACTAACATATTTTAAAAATACTTGTTGGAGAGAACCGACGTTTTATCCCCGCTTCGGCGGTCTGAACTTTTACTTCGTTGTATCCAGACGCTAATGACCACTGATATTCTCAAAACATATCTTCGCCGACTTACCAATTTAAGCACCCGCAATCGCTCTCTTTTACTGACGAGCCTACCCACTGAACAATTCTTGGATTGGCAGGAGTTAGATTTTATAGACAACCGCTCGGCGTTTGAATTACTCAAAGAGGTCATCTCTCAAAAAAAATCATTCAAACTCTGTCCGATACTCGACAGCCGTTCGGAAAAAACAAATGAAACAAGTAAGCGTCTTCGTAAAATTGCTCGTACTGAACGGTTTATAGAAGAAGAGCGTGGCTCTGAAGATTTGTATGTAGCTTATCCTTTTGTACGCGGGAAACTAACCGATGGTACCACCATACATGCACCCTTGGCATTTTTTCCTGTGACCTTAAATACAACAGAAACTTCGAACGGAGGCCAAGGGACTTACTGGCAGCTACAACGGCGCGATGAACCAGCTTTACTCAACAGAAGTTTTTTGTTGGCATACGGTCATTTTAATCAGGTAAAAATTTCTGAAGAATTATTAGAGAAAAGTTTAGATGAATTGAGCCGTGATTCACTTGCTTTTCGGACTGAACTCTATGAATTGTTAAAAGAAAGCCCACTAGAAATCAATTTTAACCAAGACCTTTTTCAGGAAAAACTACAATACTTTGATGCACAATCGAAGCCTGATGTAGAGTTACTTGAACGTAATGGTGAGTTGAAGTTGTACCCAGAAGCCGTTTTGGGCATTTTCCCACAAGCAGGGAGCTATTTGGGACCAGATTATGAAAATTTAATTAGCCTCGCTCCCACCTCTCTTCTCGTAGGAGAAGGAAGCATAAAGAACCCCTTTCCTACAAGGAAAGATGTGGGGGACAGTCCGCCGCAAGGTGAGGTGAATACCTTTACAGCATTCTCTCAAGATGCCTCACAAGAACAAGCCCTCACCCGAGTGAAACAAGGAGAATCTTTAGTGGTTCAAGGTCCTCCAGGAACAGGCAAATCTCAATTGATAGCAAATCTGATCACTGACTTTGCCGCGCGCGGAAAGCGAGTTTTATTGGTGTGTCAGAAGCGGGTTGCGTTGGATATAGTCCATGAACGGCTCAAACAAGTGGCTTTTACACCTTTTGTAGCTTTAGTTCATGATTTTAAAAATGATAGGGCAGCTTTATACGGGCAATTAGCTACTCAAATTGAGAACATAGAAGCTTATCATAAGCAAAATTATAGCTTGGATGCGATCGTGTTAGAACGGCAATTTTTGCAGGCAAGCCGTACCGTCGAACAGATAAGTAGGGAATTGGAGGAGTTTAAATATGCTTTATTTGATAGTAGAGACTGTGGCCTTTCGCCAAAAGAATTGTATCTAACGAGTAGTCCTTCAGCTTCTTCCGTGGTATTGCCACAATTCAAATCATTTCGATTTGATGACAAATTAGAGGATTTTTTGTGGAAACTGAATCGCTATGAGCAGTACCAAAACCATATTTCGGGCAGCCACCCTTGGCATGACCGAGTAAGTTTTACAAGTATTGGTTTTCAAGAAATAGCTCACATTAAAGAATTGATTGAAGATGCTTCGCAATGGGGACAAACGACAATAACTGACATTGAAAAGTTGATAAAGCAACGGCTCGACCTACAGAAGGTTTTAGTCATTAATGACCAAAATGCCATTATTCAAAATTGGCTTCAACCACTTGCAGAAGAACCAATTTGGAGCCTTTTTAAGAAATGGGAGGAAGGAGTTTTTACCAAGCAATTGAATAATTGGTTTCAAGATTGGTCAAAAAATGAAGCTCGTTTGCAGCAAGGAAGCATGTTAGGTAACGAAGTAAATTCTTCGGAATTACCAGCATTTGCAAATCGTTTGGAGCAGCTTATTATAGCCCGTACATCTATAATTAAATGGCTTTTTTACAGAGATAAAGATTATTTTAGAAGTATCGCGGGGAAATATGGATTTACCCTTGACATCAATTATTTATATCAACTGAAGCAACTTCTCCAAAATCGTCTGGAATGGGAAGCGGCTTTGCGAGAAATGGAAGAAAAATTGGAGACAAAACTCCTTAATGAGAAACAGAGCCTGTCTGAAACCCAACTTCGGGAATTTCTAAGCCAATATGAGGTTGCTGAAAAAGCATATGCAGATTTAGGAAGAAAGTTTGAATTTCTAGCAAACGTAATTTCAGAGCAAAAAACTTTTATTGGCTTTCAAAAATTAGTAAAAACGCTTCTGAATATAAGTAAACAAACAGCTCATAAATATCAATCTTGGCAAAAATACCTGACCAATAATCAGATTCAAGCTACGGTGGAAAATCCTGAATTTGCGCTACAATTACAAACCTTACTCAACTGTGATTATGATATATTGGTTGAAGCGGATAAACTGACCGCCAGTTTCACCGATGTTGAGAGTGAAGTAATAGAGCATCTGAAAAAACCGTTGAAGACTACTTTCGACATTAAGATGACATCAATACGAGAGTTGTTTCAAAACTCCCTTCGCCTTGCTTGGCTGGCTCATCTGGAAGAAAAACATCCGATTTTATGCTCTGTTTCTTCTTTAAAAATCAATCAGTTAGAGCAGGAATTGCAGGACGCTATCCTTAAAAAACAAGAGCTGAGCAGGGAAATTATGTTGATTCACCTGCGCGAACAAACCTACAAAGATGTTGAATTTAATCGCCTTCAAAACCGTACTACTTATCGAGATTTACAGCATCAGGTAACAAAAAAACGAAAAATATGGCCTGTTCGTAAATTGATGGAACAGCACGCTGATGAAATATTTCGTTTGGTTCCTTGTTGGTTGGCTTCTCCCGAGACCGTTTCTGCGGTATTTCCACTTACGGCAGGGCTGTTTGATTTGGTGATTTTTGATGAAGCTTCTCAGTGTTATACAGAATATGGTATCCCTGCCATTTATCGAGCACAGCAAACAGTGATTGTAGGAGACAGCAAACAACTCACTCCTTATGATTTATATCGTGTACGCTATGAGGTTGAAAATGAAGAAGAAAACCCCTCTTTGGAAGTAGAGTCGCTCTTGGATTTAGCTACGCACTATTTGCCCGAAACTTTACTGCAAGGCCATTATCGGAGCCGTTCGTTGGATTTGATTGATTTTTCCAATCAGCATTTTTATAAAAATAAACTTCAACTTTTGCCTGATTTTCAGGATATCAACGATTCCGAACCTGCCATTATGTACATAAAAGTAGATGGTGTTTGGGAAAACAATCGAAATATAATTGAAGCAGAAAAAGTAATCGAACTTATTCAAAAGCTTTGGGAAACTCACCCGAACGATTCTGTGGGAGTTGTTACCTTCAACCAACCACAACAACAACTGATTGAAAACCTCTTAAACAGCCCCAGCCCCCTAACCCCCGGAGGGGGAACAAATATCCCCCTTCTGGGGGTTAGGGGGCTGGGGCTATTTATTAAAAACATAGAAAATGTACAGGGAGATGAGCGCGATATTATTATTTTTTCCGTTGGCTACGCGCCTGATATTCGCGGCAAGTTCAGATCACAGTTCGGAAGTTTAAACGCTCAAGGTGGCGAAAATCGCTTGAACGTAGCTATAACCCGCGCTCGACAAAAAGTGTATGTAGTGACGAGTATTTTTCCCGAACAGTTACAAGTGGAAGATACCCTCCATATCGGCCCAAAATTACTAAAAAAATACCTCCAATACGCCTTGGATGTTTCAGAAGGAAGGTATGTACCAACACCGTTTGTATCAGAAAAATACAAATCTAAGTGCTTACTAAAAAACCAACTGTTGGAAAGTGGAAGTAGTAACGAAACCTTTGATGAAACGCAAACTGCAAACCACAAACTATATAATGAACTCCCTTTTGCGGATTTAACTCTTAAAAATGGCGAGCGCTACGAAAGTGTTATTTTAACTGATGATGACTTGTATCAACAAGCAATTTCGGTAAAAGAATCTCACGCATATCTGCCACTTCAACTACGTGCCAAAGGCTGGAGTTTTGAGCGAATATGGAGCAGGGCTTGGTGGCGAGGACGGTAATTTTTGCTATTTTTGAGAAAAACTTAGTCATATATGACCCTCTCTTTGCATTTTCCGCCAAAATTGCGATTCTCAGATGAGGAGTTGGTGGCTTTTTGTCTGGCCAATCCTGACTTAAACCTTGAACGCGACGAAAAAGGAGAAATACATCTTATGTCACCTGCCCGCGGTCTTACAAGTGCCAACAACAGTGAAATTATTACGGAGATTTCTATTTGGAATCGAAAAACAAAAGCGGGCAAAGTCTTTGATTCGAGCGGTGGTTTCTTTTTGGCCGATACTTCTATGCGTGCTCCTGATTTGGCATGGGTGCGTATCGAACGTTGGACAGCATTGAGTAAAAAAGAAAAGCACTCGTTTCCTTATTTAGCTCCCGATTTTATCATTGAGTTGGAGTCAGATACTGATAGCCTTGCTAAGTTGAAATCTAAAATGAAAAAGTGGGTAGCCAATGGAGTA
>JBDHXS010000427.1:0-6247 GCA_039810845.1 Runella sp.
CCATATCGGCACTGACAATAAAAATACCTGAGCCAATCATGGCTCCAGATACCAGCATGGTTGCATCAAGCAATCCAAGAGATTGTTTGAATTGGGTGGATTTAGATTCAGACATGGAAGAAGATAGAAGGTTAGGTTGGGAGGCAAATATAAAAATTTATTGTTGATAAATGCGTTGCGTTGAAGACAAGAATCCTTCAAAGGCTACCTTATATATTGCTTTTGTGCAAAAAGTTTGGCAAAACAGTCTTACTTGACTAATTTTGTCCCGTTAGGTGTATTCTTAGCACCTTATAAGTTGACCAAATTGTAACAATATGTGTTTTCCAAACGTAGGTAGGAGATTATATTTGCCTTTCTTATTTTTGTCTCTCCTTTTTGCTCTTACTACCCAAGCCCAGAAAACTTCAAGTGTCAATCAACTCAGTGATGATCAAGTATTAGAGTTTTATAAACGCGCTCAAGCCAGCGGGATGTCAGAAATGCAGATTGAACAAGCGGCTTTGTCACGAGGCTATACCTTATCCGATATTGCCCGTATGCGTCAGCGTATTTCAGAACTAAAAAATAAAAAAAATCAAGCAGATTCAGAAAAAGAATCCGAAACAGATACCCTCATTACAACAGGCCGTAAACAAATCGGAAAACTTTCCCAACGCGAGATTTTGGATAGGAACAAACAAATCGAAGATAGCCTTAAAAATAAGCGTAAAAAACTCGAGATTTTTGGCAGTAAATTATTCCAAAACCCCAATATCACTTTTGAGCCCAATCTGCGCATAGCTACTCCTAAAAATTACCAATTAGGCCCTGATGATGAATTGATTGTCGATATTTTTGGTAATGCTTCCGACAGCCACAAACTTAAAGTAAGCCCTGAAGGAACGGTTAAAATGTTGAATTTGGCACCTGTTTTTGTGAGTGGACTCACTATTGAAGAAGCTAAGGAGAAAATAGTTTCTCGCCTTCGTCAAGCCTACTCGGGGCTTAATGCTGGCGGTGGTTCTTATGCAACTGTCAATTTAGGAAACATTCGTAGCATCAATATCACAGTCATTGGAAAAGCTACCAAACCAGGTACTTATACAGTATCTTCTCTGGCGACAGTTTTCAATGCCCTTTATTTGTGCGGCGGGCCAGATAGTACTGGATCTTATCGTACTATTCGTGTTTTACGTAATAATAAAGTAATTCGTACCTTAGATTTATACAAATTTCTTTTAGGCGGCGAGCAAACAGACAACATCCTCCTACAAGACCAAGACGTTATTCATATTCCATTTTATACTACTCGCATTGAGCTTGATGGAGAGGTAAAACAGCCAGCTATATACGAAACAAAAGAAACTGAGTCATTTGAGCAGTTGCTCGGATTTGCTGGCGGTTTTTCGAGTCTTGCTTATAAGGCTTACGTTACGACCCGTCGTACAACTGACCGCGAAATACAGGTGCTGAACATTTCCCAAAATGACTTCAAAAGCTTTATTCCCCAAAATGGTGATCGGTATGAAGTAGGGAAAATATTGGATCGATACGCCAACCGCGTTCAAATCCAAGGAGCGGTATTTCGCCCAGGTGATTACGCACTTACCCCTGAAATTCGGACCCTTTCTCAAGTGATTGCTCGGGCTGACGGCGTTAAAGAAGATGCTTTTACAAAACGAGTACTCATTCACCGCCGCAAAGAAAATCTGGAACCAGAAGTCGTTTCGGTTGACTTAAATCAAATTATTCAGGGAACGATAGATGATATTGTTTTGAAACGTCAAGACAGTATAGTCGTTAAATCAGTTAGTGAGCTACATCAAGAATATTTCATAAGTATTTTTGGACAAATCAATATCCCTGATAACAAATATCTCTACTCTGAAAACCTAACAGTCTCAGATCTCATCGTTCAAGCAGGTGGTTTTGCCGAAGGTGGTATTCCAGAACGTATCGAAATCGCGCGACGTATCAATCAAGGCAATATAAAAGATGTGCCTGACAACTACAATATTCAAATCATATCATTAGCAGTTGATTCGTTACTGGGGCTTAATCCTACGGATGCTCAATTCAAATTAAAACCTTTTGATATTGTTTATGTCCGCAAATCTCCTCGTTATGAAGTCCAGAAAGATGTTGCTATGACGGGTGAGGTTAATTATACAGGTACCTATGCCATTGCGAACAATACAGAGCGCATCAACAACATCATTGAACGTGCGGGGGGTATCAAGCCTTCTGCTTATTTAGAAGGTGCTCACCTCCTTCGGCAAGGAGAAAAAGTAGCTATTGATATAAGAAAAATTATTGAAGACCCTTCCATCGAAGGCAATTTAACCTTAGTAGATGGCGACTCTCTTTTCATTCCTAAGCGCTCTGAGTTAGTACGAATTTTTGGAGCAGTACTCAATCCATCCATAGTTAATTATTCAAAATCTTTTCGTTACCAAGATTATCTATCTCAAGCGGGCGGCTATGAACCACGCGCCATCAAACGAAAAGTATATGTAAGCAGTGCCAATGGATATACTCAACGTACTCGGCAATTTTTGTTTTTCAGAATTTACCCTAAAGTATCGCCAGGGGCTACTATCTATGTGCCCTCAAAACCTATTGATACCAGTAAATCCGATATTACAGGCCCTGTTTTATTGTCTTTCACCAGTACATTAATTATTGCGCTTATTACGCTATTAAGATGAGTAACCCAGATAGTAATCCTACCAACTCATCTGGTGAGATAGAAATAAATCTCGCCGATGTATTTGTGTTCCTTAAAACAAACCTACGCGCTATTCTTCTGTGGGGGATAGGCTTTGGATGTATAGGTGCGGGGTATGCGTTAATCCTCCAAAAAGAGTTCGATGCTAACACCCAGCTCATGCCCGAGTTGCAATCCAATAGCTCATTGTCCAAAATGGGAGGACTCAGTGCTCTGGCAGGATTGGCTGGGGTAGATATCAACCAAATGAGCAGCACAGATGCAGTACGCCCTGATTTATACCCCAATATTATCCAAACCCTCCCCTTTGCACTGTTTATGTTGGATCAAAAAGTCTATGTATCAGAGTACAAAAAGACAATGGGGTTACAAGCGTACTTAGAAGAGAAAAACAAAAACTGGTTTGATAAATGGATAGATGGTCATAACAATGCAGCTACGCCATTAGACCCTCAGAAACTTAGTAAAGCCTATGAACTGACTAAACCTCAGGAAACCATTGTAAAAGAAATACACGAACGTATTCTGGCTACCTTTGATCGAAAAACTGGCGTAATTACAATTCATACCAAAATGCCTGATCCTGTAGTCGCTGCCACCACTGCTCAAGTAGCGGTAGACTACCTAAAAGAATATGTGACAAGTTACCGAACCGATAAAGCACGAAAGCAAGTAAAATTTTTATCGGAACAAGTAGCCGAGGCCAAAAGGCGTTACCAAAACTCAGAAGCTGCCCTCGCTGCCTACCGCGACCGAAATCGTTTTTTATATACAGAATCAGCTAAAGTAGAAGAGCAACGCCTGCAAGCAGATTTTATGCTTGCCCAAAGCGTGTATAACAACTTAGCTCAGCAATATGAACAAGCAAAAATTAGAGTAGAAGAAGAAACTCCTGTTTTTAAGACACTCGATCCAGCAGCTATCCCTCTAAAGCGAAGTGCGCCGAAAAGGAGTTTAATTACAATAGGCTTTGCTCTATTTGGTTGTCTTTTAGGAACAATGATTGCTTTTTTATTCTCTGGCAAACAAATGCCACGATTTCTCAAATAATAACCTCCATGATTAATTACATGAGAGTTATTATCATAGGTTCAAACATTATATAGAAATTTAATAAAATTATTATTAGTATGGAGTATAGTAACATTAGAATTGGAGTAATCGGTTTAGGTTATGTTGGATTACCTCTTGCTGTTGAGTTTGGCAAAAAGTATCCTACTATCGGTTTTGATATCAATTTCACTCGAATCAATGAATTAAAAGAAGGATATGATAAAACTCTTGAACTGAGTGAGTCAGACTTATTAAAATCAGTATATTTAGATTTTACTTATGATGATGTTTTTTTGAAGGATTGTAATGTTTTTATAATTACAGTTCCTACCCCGATTGATATTTATAAAAAACCAGATTTAGGTCCTATAATAAAAGCTTCCCAAGTCGTAGGGAAGTTTTTAAAAAAAGGAGATATTGTCATATATGAGTCAACAGTTTATCCAGGTTGTACAGAAGAAGATTGTGTGCCAATATTAGAACAAGTAAGTGGTTTAGTATTTAATAAAGATTTTTTCTGTGGTTATTCTCCAGAACGAATCAATCCTGGTGATAAAGAACGCACGCTTATAAATATAAGAAAAATCACATCTGGTTCAACTAACGAAGTTGCACTATTTGTCAATGATTTATATCAAT
Organism: Runella sp.; assembly: GCA_039810845.1. GTDB lineage: Bacteria > Bacteroidota > Bacteroidia > Cytophagales > Spirosomataceae > Runella. The sequence goes on from JBDHXS010000427.1 coordinate 4,403, forward strand.
CTATTATTGTTGCAGGTACATACTTAGCCTCAAGTATAAAAGTTGCAGAATCTGCAAAGATTATAGAAAATGCTCAAAGAGATATTAATATAGCATTTGTAAACGAATTGTCTATCATTTTCAATCGGCTTGGAATAGATACTTCTGAAGTTTTAGAAGCTGCTAGTACAAAATGGAATTTTTTAAATTTTAAACCAGGCTTGGTTGGAGGACATTGTATTGGCGTAGACCCTTATTATCTGGCGCAAAAAGCGCAGTACGTTGGGTATCATCCTGAGATTATTTTATCAGGAAGGCGCTTAAACGATGGTATGGGGAGTTATATCGCTCATGAAATCATAAAATTACTTATTCAAAAAGATATAAAAGTAAAAGATGCTAAGATACTGATCCTTGGATTTACATTCAAAGAAAATTGTCCAGATGTCCGAAATACTCGTGTAATAGATATTATAAATGAGCTGCAACAATATCAAGCTCACATAGATGTTTATGACCCTTGGGCAAATGCAGAAGAAACATATAACGAGTATCTTTTATCTCTTAGTAGTTATGATGATATTCATAATTCAAAATACGATGGCATAGTACTAGCAGTTTCTCACAAAGAATTTTTAAGCTTAGATTTTCATTCTCTTAAAAAAACAGGAACAAGTGTTATTTATGATGTAAAATCATTTCTACCTCTTTCAATAATTGACAAACGTTTATGATAATGGCTCATAAAAATAAAAAAAATATATTAGTCACTGGTGGCGCTGGATTTATAGGCTCAAACTTAGTAAATCACTTACTAAAGAATGAGCAAGTAGGGCTTGTGAGAGTCATTGATAACCTATCTACAGGAAATTTATCCAATATAGATATTTTTCGATCTAATCCTAACTTTGAATTTATTGAAGCTGACATAAGAGATTTCAAAACCTGTAAAATGGTTTGTCAAGATATTCATGCGATTTCTCATCAGGCAGCTTTAGGTTCTGTACCTCGCTCCATTAAAGACCCTATCACTACGAACGATGTTAATATTAATGGAACACTTAATATTTTCAAAAGTGCTCATGAATCAGGCATAAAACGAGTAGTTTATGCCTCTTCCTCCTCTGTATATGGCGATTCGAAAGAACTTCCTAAGATAGAAGATAAAATCGGCAAGCCTCTTTCCCCTTATGCTGTAACCAAATATGTCTCAGAATTATATGCTAATATTTTCGGAACAATATATGAAATGGAAATGATTGGTTTGAGATATTTCAATATTTTTGGGTCTAATCAAAGCCCAAATGGCCCTTATGCAGCCGTTATTCCATTATTTATTCAAGCTTTAAAAGAAGGAAAATCACCAACTATAAACGGGGACGGAAGTATAAGTAGAGATTTTACCTATGTTGCAAACGCAGTAAATGCTAATTTATTGGCACTTTTTACTCAAAACCAAGCAGCTACAAATCAAGTTTATAATATAGCTTGTGGTCAACAGACTACTTTGAATAATTTATTTTTCTTATTGAAGAAAAGAGTTGGCAATTTAGATATTGAACCTATCTATGGTCCAAATCGCACAGGAGACATTTTTCATAGCCTTGCAGATATTTCATTGGCTAAATACCTTTTGGGTTATACTGGTGAGATTTCTATTGAAGAAGGTATTCAATTGATGGATATATGATAAACACCATTAATAGAAAGAATATTTTTTTTAGGAATTTTATTTTTTTAGCCTTGGGGCAGGGTGTAAATCAATTGATACCCTTACTTATTACCCCTTTTTTACTTTCAAAAATAGGAGCTACTCTTTTTGGGCAATATGCTATTTATCAATATGTTACGCTTTTTGTTTCTTTT
>JBDHXS010000428.1:0-6244 GCA_039810845.1 Runella sp.
ACACTTTATATTAATCTGGAAAAGCCAGATAGTGATTTCTCTAAAAATATTCTGAAAATTGGAGCTGAATGTGACGGTTGCATAATATTGAAATAATTTATTACCTCCGTTGCTCCTTGTCTTCCGCAGGCTGACTACGAACGCCAAATAAACAGCCTGTTTGCAACACGGGAAATGCTCCAAAAGCTACTTAAAAGCCTATTTATCAATTGATTGACAGCACTCAACCGCCTCTAAAAGAAATAGATAGTCTTCTCTGACTTTCGCAAAACACCCGTGTATTCCTTCGCGCAAATACGTAATATCGGTTTTTGCTATGGTGAAAAAAAATTATCTTTGAATGGCAAACCAAAATTAAACCGAATGGAATCATTAGTAGTAACGCCCAAAAATAGCGCGGAACTGAAATTTTTGGCTTTTCCGAAGGATTGTGGGATGAAAAAAGGTAAAATTTCACCACTGATTTCGCAAAGTTTAAGTTGGAGTATCGTTTTTCGTTGCCTCCTATATGATGCCTGTAAATGCCATATAGACAGCGTGTTTGCAACCCGGCAAATGCTCCGAAAGCCTCTTCATCAATTAATTAGCCCAAAGCCAAGCATTAGGTAATTTATACCGATAACTGTTTGTTGACCAAGGGTTTTATGACCAAGCATCACATTATTTTCAAGAAAATCCCACGGGATATTACTAAGTTTTAAAAGAAGATGAAGAAAATAAAGCTTGAAATACTACCTGTAGCACTATTAGAGGTGTATTGTGAAAATATATCTGATACTTTCCTGAAAAAATACCAACAATTGGAGGAAAGTGAATTGTCAATAGATACCTTCAGTTTTTACACATCGGTGTCGGCGGTGTTCTCCTCTAAGATTGAAGGGGAAAATATTGAATTGGATTCTTACGTAAAGCATAAGCGTTTTGGAATTGAGTTTTTGCCGGACTATACACGAAAAATTGATGATCTGTACAATGCTTATCAGTTTGCCAAATCAGCCATTTGCAATGCTAAAAATATTTTAGCCGTTCATCAAATGCTCACGAAACACATTCTCCCCGGTAACAAGCAGGGTAAAATACGTACCAGAAACATGTATGTAACCACGCAAGACGGCAGAATTGAGTATGTTGCAGCCTCTCCCTTTGTAGTAAAGGAAGAATTAGAAAAATTATTCGTTGACATTGAAACGCTCATCAAAACGGAATTGACCGTACAGGAGGTGTTTTTCTTTGCCTCTTTAATACATTTGGTATTTGTAAAAATTCATCCGTTTGATGATGGCAATGGAAGAAGCTCAAGATTGATTGAAAAATGGTTTTTAGCGGAAAAATTAGGAGAAAAAGTATGGCTTATTCAATCAGAAAAAAATTACTATCTGCAACACCGAACCTATTATAAAAATATAAGGCTATTGGGCTTGGAGTATGATGAATTGGACTACTCAAAGGCAATACCTTTTCTTTTAATGCTACCTCAAGCATTAAACCTTAACGAAGCTAACTAAATGGAACTTAAGCCATATTAACAACAAGTCATCAACGACCTTTTCCTCTTTTTGGAAAACATACAGGATACCAAAGACGTGAAAGACGCTTTTTATGATTTTTGGGCAAAGCACCCCGTTGTTCGTCGTCTTCCGCAGGATGACTGCGAACATAAAATAACCAGCCTGTTTGCAACACGGCAAATGCTCCAAAAGCCACTTAAAAGCCTAATCATCAACTACTTATTGCTCACCCATTCAGACCGACAACTGGAAAGAAGTGGCCGAACAATGTTGAAATTGACAGGGGACAGGCAACACAAACCCTGTCCAGAAAGATATGCCTTGAGGCATATCTTATGCTTTTATTGGTATTTTTTCATCAAAAATCTCTTTTGAGGGCTGTCGGTCATAAGACCGGCAACGGCAAAAAATGAAAGTACACCGGTGAGATTCACCGCAAACAGGCAACATAAATACGACCCGGTCAGTTACCCATAAAATCATTAACCAATACATACCATGCGTATCTTTTTTACAGGCGGCTCGGGAAAAGCAGGCAAGCACGTTGTTCCGTACCTACTCGACCAAGGCCATAAAGTGCTGAATGTGGACCTCACGCCACTCAATCATCCAGGGGTAGATAATCTGATTGCCGATATTACAGATTCGGGGCAAATGTTCAATGCCATGACTTCTTATACTGGATTTGACGAATTGGAACCTGGCACGGGCGTACCTAAATTTGATGCAGTCGTTCATTTTGCGGCAGTGCCCCGCATCTTACTCAAACCTGATAACGAAACTTTTCGGGGAATTAGATCAAAATAAGGGTTTTAAATGAGCATAGAGAAGAAAAAGATAGTATTTTGGATGGGACGGCCCATGCGGTTACCAACCTTCAAAAACTAACTAAATCCTCCCTATGCTGACGGAAATATACTACCACGTGGACGAGTTCAACAAAAAACACCTGGAAAAAATTACAGTCTATGCTGTAACTATAAATTGGTATTCTAAGCGCCAATTGGGTTGTATGACTATGAGTGAAATTATGGCCATACTCATCAATTACCACACTCCTCGCCCAAAAGCTTGCGTTTTTAACGCCTAAATGACCTACTTCACTTCAACTTCTCCTGAAACAACTTCAAGATACGTTTGTACTCGTCCATCCAGCTGGTAGGTTCTACAAAACCGTGGTCTTCCATCGGGTACGAGGCCATTTCCCAGTTTTCTTTTTTCAACTCAATGAGGCGCTGCGCCAAACGGTACGAGTCCTGAATGTGCACGTTGACATCGACCATTCCGTGGCAAATCAACAAATGCCCTTGCAAACCTGCGGCGTGGTAAATGGGCGAACTACGACGGTACGCCAACGAATCGGTTTGGGGTTCATTTAAAATGTTGGCCGTATAACCGTGATTATAAGCCGCCCAATCGGTCACGGGACGGAGCGCTGCACCTGCCGCAAAAACACCTGGCTTGGTAAACATCGCCATCAACGTAATAAAACCACCGTACGACCCACCATAAATACCGATGCGTTTGGCATTGATGCCGTGTTTTTCAACCAAATACTTGGCGCCGTCCACGTTATCGTCGAGGTCTTTTCCGCCCATAAAACGGTAAATGCCCGTACGCACGTCGCGGCCATAACCTGCCGAAGCGCGGTAGTCCATGTCAAGCACGGTATAGCCCATGTCCACCAATAAGTTATGGAACATATACTCTCTGAAATATTGGCTCCACCATTTGTGGGCGTTTTGCAAATAACCCGCACCGTGGACAAAAATCACCGCCGCGCCGTTTTTCTTTTTTGGAACGTACAGACGAGCATATACGTCGGTACCATCGGTGGCTTTTACCGTCACAATCTGAGGCTCGCGCCAAGCATAACTGCGAAACTCTTCCGAAGTGGAGTTGGTAATTTTGGCAGCGGTCGCATTGGGCTGATTATCTTGCAAATACAACTCCCAAGGCTGCGTACTCGACGAATAACGAACCAAAAGTTTAGACTCATCAGGCGAAAGCGTCGCGTCGTTGCTGCCTGTCATTTTGGTCAATGCCGTGCGTTCACCTCCTGCTACCGACATTTTGTAGAAATGCTGTTCGCCAGGGTGAACTTCGTTTGAAGTAAAATAAATCGACTTTTTATCGCGCGAGAGTTGCGCTTGTTGCACTTCAAATTTCCCCGACGTCAACGTTTTACGCGTACCGTTGGCAACGTTGACACTGTACAAATGCGAATAGCCCGTGGCTTCCGAGTGAAACACAATCGTCTCATTATCAATCCAATTCAACCAAAAGCTTCCTGGGCCACCTACCCACGCTTCGTCGCGAACGCGGTCGAGAGTTTTTAATTTAGCCGTTGCAGGGTCTAACAGCGCAATCCAGCGGTCTTTGTTGTCTTGCGAACGCACCATCACGACCGCATACTTGCCATCTTCCGACCACGATAAGCTCATAAAGTTCACTTTACGCGCCGCTGGCTTTTTCGCTTTGGTGGTGTCTTGTTTGTAATCCTTCAAATAGTCAGGTTTATCGTTGATACCCGTCAGGTCTTTGGTCGAAACCTCCAAAACCGTATCGCGCGCGATGTTATAGACAAACAATTGCGACGTTGGTTGGGCCACCCCCACTTTCGTTCGTGCAGGAATATCTTCCGTAAAACCCGATTCGGTGACGTAGTTGAGCACAATCGTCGGCTTCGTTCCTGCCGCTGCTTTTACAGTACGGTACGTAATAAAATTCTCCTTAGGGGCAAGCGTCACGTTATCGACCTGAGCCTCACCCGTGTAAATTTCCTTCGGACGTTTGGGCAAGTCGGCTTTGGCAATTTTATCGCCTTCTTTTTTCTTGTCTGAGCGTTCTTTCAAAATCTCAAACATCGCCAATTGATCCGCTTTTAGCCATTTTTCTTGCTCACCAGTTGCTGCTTCTGGGCGTTTGTTGCCTGCTTGAAAATTGGTCAATTGTGCCAATTCACCCGTGGCCAACGTCAGCGCAAAAAGGTTCAAGCCACGGCGAAAAACGGCCTTGGTTTCATCTCCGCTAAAAGTCACTCCCGACTCATTTTCAACGGTATTGGTCAACTGACGCGTTTGATTTGTTTTAATATCCAACCAAAACAAATCGCCATTTTTGGCATATAATTTTTGGGTAAACGCCCGATTGTATGCTCCGCCAAATTGGCTTGGCAGTACGCGCCGCTCTTGGGGCGTTACTTTGCGGGTTTGTTTTGAAGCAACGTCATAGACGTACAACGAATCGCTGGTTGCTTTGTCGGGGTTCCAACTAAAGTAAACTTTGCTACCGTCTTCGCTCCAAAAGGGATTGGAAGGCGCTACACCCATCCATTTGGGGTCACGCATGATTTTTTCAACGGAAAGGGGGGCGAGTTTTTGGGCAAATAGAGTAGACGAACTCAACACAACAGCGCAACAAAGTGACAATGCGCGGAAAATTTGGCTCATAAAGTTATAAGATGAAGAGTTAGTGTTTGAATAGGGACGTTAAATTACCAAAACAAACAAAAATTACCCATTCTTTTACAAAATGATGACCTACTTGGGCTTTGCGTAGATAAAAAGTAGAAAAACGGCTTTGGAAAGAGTAGTTCTGACTAACATCATTTTTTTACCAACGACAGGTAATTAGCATTGTTCCAAGAACCAACTCACTCACACCTTGCGACCTAAAATCAGTTACGTCTCGCCCCAAGAAGCCCTTTCTTGCATTCAGTCTGGCAACCGTGTATTTGTGCACGGAAGTGCCCAAACACCCACGTATTTACTTCGCCATCTTGCCCAAGAAGCTCCTCGTCTGCACGACGTAGAAATTGTGTCGATTACCGTTTATGGTGATGTTTACGTGGATAAACCCGAATTTGAAGGGCATTTTCACATCAATTCGTTGTTTGTTTCGGAAAGTATTCGCAAAGCCGTCAACGAAGGCCGTGCCGACTATGTACCCGTTTTTTTGAGCGAAATTCCTGAGTTATTCAACCAAAAAATTCTGCCCGTCGATGTGGCTATCGTCCACGTTTCGGTACCCGACCAGCACGGGTATTGCTCGTTGGGTGTATCGGTTGACATCGCCCGTTCGGCCGTCAACAACGCCCGCTACGTCATTGCACAAGTCAACCCAAACGTACCCCGCACCCACGGCGACGGCATGATTCACGCCAGCCGTTTTCACGCCATGGTGTATTGCGAAGACGCTTTGCACGAAGGGAAATTTGGAGGAGCGGTGACAGAAGTGGACCAAAAAATTGGCCAATACGTCGCCGAATTGATTGACGACGGTAGCACCCTTCAAATGGGCATTGGCTCCATTCCCAATGCCGTCTTGCAATGCCTCTACCACCACAAAAACTTAGGCGTTCATACCGAAATGTTCAGCGATGGGTTGATTGATTTGTTCGATAAAGACATCATCAATAACAAATTTAAGGTCATCAATCCCAACAAAACCGTCACGGGTTTTGCCTTGGGTACCAAGCGGTTGTACGATTACGTCAACGACAATCCTGCCTTTTCTTTTTTAGACATTGACTTTGTCAACGACCCACACATCATCAAACAAAACCCCAAAGTAGTGGCCATCAACAGCGCCGTGGAAGTGGATGTTACGGGACAAATTTGCTCCGATTCCATCGGAACTTATCAGTTTTCGGGAATTGGCGGACAAATGGATTTCATGCGTGGAGCCGCACTTTCAGAAGGCGGAAAACCAATTATGGCGATTTCTTCAAGAAC
>JBDHXS010000429.1:0-6235 GCA_039810845.1 Runella sp.
ATTAACAACCTCACCCGAGTGAAAACAAGCAATTAACGATAAATCGTCGGTCGGATCTCCAGAAATGGTGTCATCCCAATCAATAAATGCTTTTATCTCTTCTGATGCTCCCAATATATTCCAAAGCGCCAAGTCTTTATGAACCAAACAACCTTTACCAATTTCCAAGTGGGCATCGTATTCTTTGACCAATTGCTGAATTTTGGCGGACTCAGCAATCGTGAGGAATTTATGAAAGACCAGAAAATCAAGGTGCTTTTTCCAGTTTAAATAAAAATAATCCCGATAATTTTGATGCAGTCCCGCAAGGCGGCCTTCATTTCTTAGCAGAGTAGAATCAAAAGGGCCGAACCCATCCGACTCAATTGCTTGCCATTTAGCTACATTTTGACCTATTTCCCGGGCTAAAAGTGATAGATTCAGTTGATTTTTTTTGTATAGTTTATTCAGATCTGGATAATTCAGGTATTCCAAAATTTGATAGGCAAACGGAACTTCTTTGCGGGTAGCATCTACGGCATAAACAGTAGGGGAAGGGATTCCCAACTCCTTTATCTCTGTCAATACCCGCGCCTCAATCTCCATAAAGTCATCTCCTTCGGGGCCATTTTCCAATCTGATAAATCGCTGTATAGTAGCATATTCAGCCACGTAGGTCAAATGGTTGCCCTGTCCGTTTCCGGGATTAATTGAAATGTTATTGCTCCCAAAATACCGTACCAACACAGGACGCAGCAATGCCTCTACCATGGATGAGTCCATGGTTTGTTCTTGGTCTTTCAGTGCAAAGAAGGCGGAAGGACGATCACACTTCCAGTAGTAGATGCTCTGTCGATTTGTCATCATGGTTTATTAGGAGTTTTCTTGTGCCACCACGACGCCAACAGTGAACCGGTCACGTTCATCAATGGCCCGAATATGGCTGGCGCAAGGCCAATAGTTGCAATTTTCCCCATCTCTTTGGCTATCCCCGAAGCTAAGCCACCATTCTGCATTCCTACCTCAATGGCAATCGTGCGGCAATCACGCTCATTCATCTTCCATACACGTGCCGACCAATAGCCCAAAAAGTAGCCGGACAGGTTATGTATCAGCACCAAAACCAACAATACCGGGCCAATTGTCAAAAGGCTGTCTCTGCCCGCCGCCGTGATGACGACAATGGAAAATCCAATGCCAAACATGGAAACCAATGGCATGGCTTCATCCAGCCATTTCATTTTTCCACTGAAAAAATGGTTAAAAAGTAATCCTGCGCCAATGGGCAAAATGACCATTTTCATAATGTCCCACATCATGTGTACGACGTCTATTTCGACCAACGCCCCCGCCAGGAGTTTCATCAACAAGGGAGTCACAAAAGGAGAAAGCATGGTTGAAATAGCCGTAATGGTCACAGAAAGAGCCAGATTGGCTTTGGCCAGATAAGAGATTACATTGGACGCCATTCCATTCGGCGAACAGCCGATAAGGACAATACCCGCTGCAATCTCCGGTTCCAGAGGACTCAAACTTGCGAGAGTAAATCCCAGCAAAGGCATGATGATAAAATGACTGGTCACGCCGATGAAAACTCCTTTGGGCATTTTAACCACGCCCACAAAATCCTCAAAACTCATGGATGTTCCCATGCCAAACATGATCAACTGAATCAGGGGAGTAATCAATCCGGTAAACTTAAAGCCGTTCCATTCCTGAAAATAGTGCGGATAAAACAACGCCGTAGTCACAGCGGCAAGAATCATGACCGTATACGTAAATCCTTTCAGCGATTCGTACCCTCTGAAGCTGATGCCCAGCAAAAGAAAAAAGCCGATAAAAAAAGGACCCGACTGCACTACATTTTCTGAAAAAACCAAGTACAAGGCCACAAGCAAGCACATCCCCGAAAGGAAAGCTAAGAGTTTATAGGAGGTCATTTTTATTTGCTTATTTCGGAGGGAGCCATCAGTTTATCAAGACCCAGCGGTCTGCTAATCAGAATCTTTGCTTTTGATTTTTTTCCAACAAATTTTTCGTCCAGAATATCCTTTTCCGTAAAACGGGCCATTAATATCTCCCCGTCATGGTCCCGATTATGATCATAAGAAATGTAAATAGTACCATCAGGAGACTGAAAACCATCGGGATAAGAAAGGCCGCGTCGTTCATCCAACATCAAGCCACCTACCCAGGTTTTACCTTCGTCTTCCGATAAATAAGCGGTAAGTTTAGAACGAAACTTGGTTTTTTCATTGATTGCGCCATGCCGCACCATAAGTATTCGGCCCGATTGCAAACGACTCATTACGTGTCGGGAGCCAATGTGTTCCATGTATTTTTGCGGTTCTGACCATGTCTTACCTTTATCATTGGAAACACTTTCCCAAATTCCATTGGCGGTACGGGCCGTCATCCAAAGCGTGCCGTCTTTACGTTCAATGATATGATGCTCATCAAATTGAGGTTGCGGATAACGCACCCCTCCCCGACGGCCCCATGTTTTGCCTTGGTCACTGGAAGCGAAGACGTTAGCCATACGCAGATCATCCAGCTCGTGAAATGCTTCTTTGTAGTCCTCTTTGATCTTTGTTCTATCCCACAATGATACCGGCAAAAGCCACGTACCATCCTTTAACACAATGGGTTTGTTCAGCGTACAGCCATCCGAAAATCTGACAGGATCAGACCACACAGGATTGGCTGCGTCCGGGTTGGCGCAGGTGGTGTACCAATTACCGTCACGACCATCAAACATGGTCATGGATTGGTCAAAGAAAAGCCAAAGCTTGCCGCTCGGATCAAGCCAAAGACATCCCACAACGGTTCTTCTTTTTTCTTTCAATGAAGGGTCATGCGGGTCGATCACCATTCGTGGTTTTGACCAGGTTTTCCCGTTGTCATCACTGGAATTGAGTACAAAAAAAGCATCATCGTTGTCTCCGCCCGCTACCCAACAGGCCCAAATGCGGCCTTTGGGTGTGCGTTCAATACCAATCGTCATTCCATAATCCAACTTATCATAGTCATAGAGCGGAAGCGGTGAAGTATTGATTTTGGGTGGAACTAACGCCGGATCACTGTTTTTGTTTTGTTGTGTTTGCGCGCTCTGTGCTCCCAAAAACGAGAATACGAAAGCGAGAATGCCGAAAATCCAATGGTTGTTTTGGAGAAAAAATCTATTTTTTATCATATTCCTTTACATAATTAATATCCTGGATTTTGTTCTAATTTCTTACTGAAATTGGCGTCAATGGCGGTTTGTGGAATAGGCCAGAAAGCATGCTTATCCTGAATGGTCGCTCTTGTATCCGCACGCATATTGTATTTTCGTACTCTTTCCACCAGTTTTCCGGTACGTACCAATGTTCGGTGGCGAGGTTCTTCCGTAATTAACTCCCTTGCTCTTTCGTCCAAAATATAATCCAGATTAACTTGGGCGGGTGCAACGGGTTTTGCCTGCGCCCGTTCCCGTACTTTATTGATATCTGCGGCCGCTTTCACCAAATCGTTTTTGTACATATAGGCCTCAGCACGAAGCAAATAGGTTTCTGCCAACCGAAACACCATGACATCCTTAAAGGTACGACCGGTTGTATTATTACCTGATTTCCCTACTTTCCCTTCTACTTTTCTGAGTGTTGGATAGAGCATCTGGAAAGTATCCAAATTTGCATAATGGCTTTTGGCAACCATTTTTCGAAAATAAGCAGACGCCGGGTTGGTGTAATAATGATCACGACGAATATTATGTACTGAATTACGGATATCATTTGACCAGTTATTGTCCCAAAGATTATACAGGAAATAGTTTGTGGGTCGTACCCAACCTACTCCCCGGCCTAAGCTATCGACGATCACCATACCAGGCTTGCCATCGGGATCTTTTACATTGATGTAAAACGGTGCCCAGGCACGAAGCAAATAGTTGCCACTGTTGCCGCCTTGCCCTCCGGGGGTCTGATCTTCAAACTGCCAATTAAAAATGGATTCCAGATTTCCTGAACTTCGGTTTTGATTTCCATCTTTAAATAAATCCGAATAGACATCACCGGGCAGGTCTTTTTCCGCCCCAAAACGCGTAGTCATCAGCTTGTAGAGGCCGGAGTCAATGACCAGAGAGGCACTAGCTATGGCTTTGTCGTATTCTTTCAAACTGATATATACCTCTGCTAATAAGTGATCGGCGGCCGCTTTCACCACTCGTCCTTCATTGGCTTTGGCAACGGTAGTTGGCAACCATTTAGAGGCAAATTCCAGGTCTTTTCTAGCAGATTCATATACTTCTGCCCGGGTATTTCGCACAAAATCAGTTTTAGGCCCTGAGTAAATCGTATCCACGACAGGAACGCCACCGTATAGATTTGCCAAAAAGTTATGCGTGTAGGCTCTGAAAAAACAAGCTTCGGCAATGATGGCATTTTTCTCCGCCTCGTTTGCCCATATCTTACTCAGTTCGGGTTTATTGGCATAGACAATGATGGTATTGGCTTTGAGAAGCATATCCGAATAAGCCCAGTCCCAATAGCGCTGTACGCACTGCGTAGCCGGGGTTAGGTATGTATCATAGTTGCGAAAATTAGCCGCTGCATTTTCGCCGCTGCACGCAATATCGGTTCCCATTTGCTGATTGATGTACCAACCAAATGAATCGAATTTTCCTAATTCTTCCCGCGCCGACATGTGTAAAGCCGTTATGTAGCTCTCAAAGCCCATTTTCGAAGTTAATACAATTTCGGAGCTCAATGAAGCCAAGGGTTTTTCATCCAAAAAGTTGTCCTCACAAGAGGTGAAAGCAACGCACAAAGAGAGTATCAGGAGCAAAGATACTTTGTACATTTTGAGGGTAGAATTCAATAAATTTTTCATACTGTTTTTATCGCTTTCGATGGTTTAAAATCCAATGTTCAATCCGAGTGTCAAACTTCTGGGCATAGGAAAGCCTCTGGCTGTTCCACCGCTTTCGGGGTCGGTTCCCAGCCAATCAGTAAACGTTGTGAGGTTTTTTGCACTGGCAAACACCCTTGCATTGGCCAGTTTTGCTCTGTTTAAAACAGCTTTCGGCACGTCGTATCCCAAATACACATCCTGAATCCGTATGAAATCTCGGCTTAGGTAATAATTGTGCAGATACGGATTGGGATACCCCAAAGACGGACGCGTAGTGGACTTATTCTCCGGTGTCCACCAACCGGCATCAAGGCGGTTAACCGGGCGGTTGGGGTAATTGCCGGAACCGGACAGGAAATATTCAATATCCAGTTCGTTTAAAGTAGCAATCCACCCCTGCATGGCATTAATGAAAATCGAGAGCGAAAAATTGTTGTAACTGAAGGTATTCGTTACGCCCCATCTAACTTTTGGCTGCCCCATTTGGCCGATAATCGTTCGGTCATTAGCCGCAGCTACTTTACCATCTCCATTCAAGTCTTTTAACTTTACATATCCCGGTTTAAAACCGGATGGAATCTGTTCTCCCTGTTGATAGATACCATCAAAAACATAATCATACGCTACATTTACGGGCTGCCCGATAAACCATTTATTTCCAAGGTCGTCATCTTCTATTCCGTCCCCATTGGTATCGGATTGGTATAAGTGTACGATCTTATTTTTGTTGGTTGAAAGAACAACATTCGTGTTCCACTCAAATTTGCCTTTTCGCAGGTTGGTTGAATTGAGCGTAATTTCAAACCCTTTGTTGTTGGTAGCGCCCAAGTTGGTCCAAACCGAATTGTAGCCGGTCATGGTAGGCAATGAACGTTCGACCAGCAAATTCTTGGTATTCATATTGTATACTTCGAAAGTTCCGCCCAAACGACCTTTGAAAAGCTCAAAATCAACGGCAGCGTTGGCGGTGTAGGTCGTTTCCCATTTCAAATCCGAGTTGGCCATAGAGGCTGGGTATACCCCCAAGGAAGAGACCCCGCCATCGCTGAATACGTAACGGGTGGTAGCCGACAAACTCAACGATTGATACGGACTAATGGCCTGATTGCCCACTGCCCCATAAGACACTCTGAGTTTGAGCATGTCAACAAAAGAAACTGTTTCCATAAATTTTTCCTCGGAAACAATCCACGAGAGTGCGCCTGAGGGGAATGTGGCGTACTTATTATTGGCCGCAAAAACCGAACTTCCATCCCGCCGAGCGGTGAGCGTAAGAAGGTATTTGTCCTTTAATCGATAATTCAGGCGCAACATCGAAGATACGCCATCTGATATACCTGCCGAAGAAGTATTAGTCAAAAGCCCT
>JBDHXS010000430.1:0-6223 GCA_039810845.1 Runella sp.
TTAAAAACCCTTGGAATGATTATTCTGTTCATTGGTCTTACATTAACATCCTATGCCCAAGAGAGAGGACATTCTTTTAGTCCTAATTACAAAGGCTATTATTATTTGCGAACGGCATTCACGGGCGATGCATTATCTCTTGAAAGCAATGGTTCAGCGAGTAATGTTATGAGTGGCGCATCGTTCATGTCTTCGCAAAAAGGTGCGACTGGAACCATGTGGAAATTAGTTCCGGATGCTAAAAACAAAGGATGGTATCGCTTACAATCGAAAGATCAGGGCGATGGTAAATGTTTAGAAGCTAATACTGCTGGGGGAGAGAAAGACGGTCGGTCATTTATGGATAACTTTCAAGATGTAACAGGCCAGCTATGGCGATTGGATTTAGTGAGTGCCACTAACGGCGACCACCTCTATAGATTGCGTACGATGCTGCATGGCAATAACTTTTCTTTAGAAGGAAATAAGCCTGATAATAAATCAGTATATTCTGGCAACGCATTTATGGATAAAACTCAAAATGTTTCGGGCCAAATGTGGAGATTAGTACCAGTACAATAAAACCAAAATTATCCCAAAACTGCCTATCGGCTAGTATTAAATTGAAAATTTCAACCTTTTATCAACCAATCAAATTTCCAGCAAAGTCACACCTTTTAGTATGAACAAATCATCCATTATTTCTGGCGTTTTATCAGTACTTGTAGTATGCAGCAGTTTATTGTTTACCAGTTGTGAAGGCCCAGAAGGGGCTGTTGGTCCCGCAGGCCCAACTGGTGCCAGCGGCCCCGCTGGGCCTGCCGGGCAAACTGGCAATGCCAACGTGATTCAAATCTCATATTCAGCCAAAACTTGGGCGACAGCAAAAGGCTCAGCTCAACAATTTGTTTTCCCTTCCAATGTCACGACTGCAATAATGAATAGTAGTGCTGTATTAGTCTATATGACCGATGGCACCCCAAATAACGCAACCTCTTATGGTTGGTATGCTATCCCTGGTATTGTTCCATCAAATGGAGTTGAACATGAATTCTACACACAAACTACTTTTGCTGGAAACACCGCAGGAATAAATATTTATAGAAAAGTAGCTTCGACAGCCACACTTTCAGCCTCAACTCGTATAGTGATTATCCCCGCCAACGACATCCGCAATGGCCGCAAAGCAGCAGTAGATTTTGCTGATTATAATGCTGTGAAGGAGTTTTATGATCTGAAAGATTAGTAAATAGGCTTCTGTAAACCACTAAAATGAATACAATTTTGTGTTAAGTTTACAGAAAGATTTATTAATGCAAATAAAATCAACTTCCCGAAAGCGTTAGCCCTTTCGGGAAGTTCTTTAGCCATTATGCCGAGCCAACTCATTAAAATATTACTTTTACTAATCACGGCTTTGGCTACCTCTGGCTTCGCACAACCGCTTAGTCTGCCTACAAAAGAGGTAGATAGGTTGAAACAAAATTTGACGGAGGTTATTGATGACACCAATCGGGTACATAGCTTGTGGCAGTTGGCCAGGTATCATACCATGACAGATCCTCGCCAAGCGGTTGTGTATGCCACGGAGTCTATTCGCCTCGCCCGAAAACTTAATTATACTTATGGCGAATTGGTGTCTTTGCAGGCGTTGAGCTTTGTCTCAACCATCACGGGTGACTGGCAAAACGGTATGCAGTCGGCGTATGAAGGCTTGCAGGTAAGTCAAGCAAAATACCCCAAGCTGGAAATTGTTTTTTATAATTTAATAGCCCTCGTTTACGAAAAACAACAAGATAGCCAACACCGATTAGAATGGTTATTAAAAGCCAAAAACCACCCCGAAATCGAATCGCTTCCCAATAACGGAAAATGGCTGATTTACCATAATCTTGGTGAGGTTTACGAAAACCTAAATGAATTTGACTCTGCCATGTATTATGGTAAACTAATAGATACGAGCTGTCGAAAATTGAACATCCCTATAGAGGTATCTTATGCCAATGCCGTGATGGGAAGGGTAGAAAAAAAACGCAAAAACTACCCACAGGCATTGCATTACCTAAGAACTGCGATTAGTTTCTCGAATAAATTTGGGAATCCGTTTCTGGAATCCGAACAGTCGGTTGATCTGGCGGGCGTTTTTCATGCCATGAATCAACCCGACTCAGCTATTTTTTATGCAGAAAAAGCCTTAGAAGGCGGTCGACAATTCAAAAACTTAGTACTAACCATAAGTTCGGCCAAGCTTTTAGCTCAAATCTACGAACAAAAAAATCCACTTAAAGCAATCAATTATCTGAAAATTGTAAATGCCTCTAACGATAGCCTCTACACGGCCACAAGAATCGTTCAAACGCAAAATATTGTGGATGCTATACAAAAACGTGAGCGAGATTTAGAAGATGCAAAAAAAGATTATGATTACTCAATTAGACAGAATACACTCATTGGATTTCTTGTATTTTTTGGGGTACTGACCATCATTTTGGTTCGTAATAACCGTCAAAAACAAAAAGGCAATGCGATTTTGAAAGATAAAAACAGAGAAATTAGTCTTCAAAAGGATGAAATCGAGAAAACAATGGAGCAAAAACAGGTGCTCCTTTCTGAACTGCAACATCGAGTAAAAAACAATTTGCAGTACGTTATCAGCATCTTAGAAATCCAGAAAGAATCGGTTAGTTTTAGCAATATTGACGACTTAATCAGAAGTAATCAAAATCGGATTCATTCGATTGCTTTGCTCCATAAAAAATTGAATGTTTCGGAAAGTGTCAATGACGTGGACTTGAAACGATACATAACTGACCTATCCGAACTCGTCAAGGATTCTTATGACACCAAAGGGAAGAATGTGAGCCTGTTTGTCACTTGTGACATCGAGATTTTGTCTATCACAAAAGCCCTGCCGTTGGGCTTAATCATCGTAGAGTTGGTTAGCAATAGCATGAAACACGCCTTCAAAAATCAAAAGAATGGCATCATCAATATCGAAATTACGCAGGATGAAAATTCAAAAAAGAATTGCCTGAATTACATTGACAATGGTGAAGGTTTTGATTTTGTAAATGTAGAGACCAAAGGGCTTGGCGTAGAAATCATGAAAGGGCTGATTGACCAACTCAATGGCACAGTGGAAACACGACACAAAAAAGGGTTTGAACTAAAAATGTGTTTTTAAGACATGTTATGGCCAGCAAAAAGCAAACAGATTCTACAAATTTTCACTAAAAAAATCGCAAATATTTATAAAAAATCGGTATAAATCAGTCAAATCGGTGTCATCTGTGTTCCATTTTTCAGTTTATAATTCGAATTATTTCAAGAAAATGAATTCAAAAGTAGTACTAATCGTAGAAGATGATTTCCTGAATAGAAGGCTCACTAAGAAGATTCTTCAAGAAAATGGCTATCAGACTTTAGAAGCCAAAAATGCCGATGAAGCCTTGGCTATTCTCAATAAAGAATTGGTTGATCTTGCTATTCTTGATATCAATCTCGGCGATGGAGAAATGGATGGCATTAGTTTGGGAAATCTCATTCAAAACAAACAAAAAGTACCATTTATTTATCTGACTGCCTACGAAAATGCGAAAGTCATCAGTGAAGCCGTTGCAACCTCACCCTACTCTTACCTAACCAAACCCTTCAAAAATAGCGACTTGATAGCATCTATTGAATTGGCAATCATAAAATCTTCAAAAGAAGACAAACCCAAACCTACCATTTTGGTAAAAGATGGTGAATACAAGGTTGAATTGCCATTTGAAGACATTAATTTCATTAATTCAGAAGGAAATTATTTACTCTTTTATACCGATGAAAAAACGTATAAATCTCGCGCTACTATTTCACAAATTTTAGAATTATTACCCTCCTCAAAATTCATTCAAATCCATCGGGCATTTATAGTCAACAAGGATAAAATTGAGAAGTATAACACTAAAAATGTGGTAATAAAAAATACAAAAATACCCCTCTCCAAGAAAAATCTCTTTGAGAAGTAGGATTTACGTCAAAAGAATCATGACCCCGTACTTTTCTCCATCATTTCGGTATATCGTGTCACAACAATTTTTGCCTCCTCTGATATTGACCTATAAATTTTAGTGATGCTTAGAATCGGCATCGTCATACGCCAATTGGGTACCTTTCTTGAATGTAAATCAATGATAGACATCAAGCTTGTACCAATTCAACCATCGTAATTTCAGGCAAAATACCCACGCGACCTGGATAACCAATATAGCCAAAACCTCGATTGACGTACAAATGTTGATCGCCTTCTTTGTACAAACCTCCCCATTGCTTATAACGGTACTGCACGGGACTCCACTTAAATCCACCTATTTCTACGCCAAATTGCATGCCGTGAGTATGACCTGCAAATGCAATATCAATGTCTTTATACCTTTCGGTGACTTGTGCATTCCAATGGCTTGGATCGTGTGACAGTAGAAGTTTTACGGGAAAGTCTTCGGCTTTCTGGTAGGCTTTTTCTAAATTACCATACTTAGCAAAACCGCCGGCTCCCCAGTTTTGAATCCCCAACAAGCCAATTTGCTCATTTCCTACCTTGATGGCACGATGTTCATCTAACAGTAAACCCCAACCCATCAAGCGGTGCGCCTCTTTCAAATCGTCCAAGTTACGGCGTTTAGCATCAGCACTCGGCCATTGGTAATAATCCCCATAATCATGGTTGCCCAATACTGAAAAAGTACCTAATGGCGCTTTTATTTTCTTAAAAATATCAATGTAATCCTTTACCTCATCAGCTGTGTTGTTGACCAAATCACCCGTAAAGAAAAACAAATCGGGCTTCTCGGCCATCATCATATCTACTCCTCCTTTGACGGCAGTTTTATTGAAAAAACTACCTGAGTGAATATCAGAAAGTTGGGCAATTTTAATTCCTTCAAACGATTTGGGTAGATTTTTAACAGGAATCCTCACCCGACGAATCCGATAGTCATGCGCTCCCGACACAATACCATAGGTAAATCCTGCTACGGTCGTACCTGCCACAGCCAAAGCTGTTTTCATCAAAAATTCGGAGCGAGGAATCGTAGGGGCATCTGGCAAAGGAGTCAGAACATCTGGCTGTTTTCCAAAGAAACCTGTCACCCATTTTCCAAAACGCACTACATCGTCAATCAAGACAAAAAATAGCGCAAAAAACTTGGCGAAATAAGGAATCAACAACCCTGTCCAGATGAATTGGCGCGTCATTCGGCTGAGCGAATCAGGAGGGATGAGAAACTGAGTAACTACCCAAACAGTTAGGCTAACGATAGGAATGGCCCAATAAATACCATGAATAAGTCGGCGGGTTTCGAGGGTACTACCCCGCGTAAGGGTTTTTACGGCTTGAAAAACGTACAAATCCAATAAAAAAAAGAGGCCAATGGTGATGAGAATGGCAGGCAAACGGTTCATAATGTGCTTAGAATGAGTTTTCGGTACAACAAAAGACAATTAAAAAAAGTGTGATATAGAAGTAGATTTGTGGGAAACGGCCAATATTTAGGATGAAGTGACTATTTTTGATTCTCATTCATTTCAAAATTCAACATGATTGACATACAATTATTGGATACAGCACTAAATGCTCAAACTTGTTTTGACTACGTAATCTCCGATGAGGCTGGAGGTATTGTGACATTTGTAGGAACGGTACGCAACCATACCAAAGGTAAACGGGTCTTACGTTTAGAATTTGAAGCCTATGCTCCCATGGCCCTCAAGGAAATGCAAAAAATTGCTGAAGAGGCCATAAAGCGTTGGCCTGTTTTGAAGATTTCTATTCACCATCGCATAGGTGTGTTAGATATTGGCGAAATGCCTGTTATTATTGCTGTCGCTTGCGCTCACAGAAAAGCCGCTTTTGAAGCCTGTCAGTTTACTATTGATACCCTCAAAGAAACCGTCCCTATTTGGAAAAAAGAGTTTTTTGAAGATGGCGAAGTGTGGGTGGCAGCGCATCCTTGACAAATTACGAAAAGTTTCCGTTTCACCTTCAATGACGCTGTATTCTGTATTTCTGGCTGACTTTGTTTTGTTTCTTCGCGCTCTCTCCATTTTCAACACAGGTAGTGATTCATTCTTTTCAAATTGAACTCTGTAATTATTACCAACCAATCCCAATTGTCCATAGCGATTGTATCCACAGGCCCAAACACGTCCTTCGCAATCAACAACCTGCGAAAAATATTCTGCTGAATTTGAAGAAGAAAGAGAA
>JBDHXS010000431.1:0-6222 GCA_039810845.1 Runella sp.
AGTTTTTTGAGGTAATACCACCTCGGATGCCCAAAAGGGGGCTTAATACGATAATGATCATCGGGATTGTCAGGAAGCGCTTCGGCTCTAATAAGTTGAGACATAAAAGAATAACGAGTTACGAATGATGACGGGACTGCCCGCGCGGTGTCGAATTAAGAAAGTGGCCTTACTCTTTTTACTCAAATCTTGTTGAGCCTTCTTTCGCCTTTTGTTCCTAAAAGTAATCAAGAATGAAAGAAATGATAGCGGCGACCTCACGTCCAAATGTACGCTGATTTTCAGAAAAAGGGAAAAACTTAACGGCTTCTTTGAAAATGCACGATTCTTCCAAAAAAATATTTCATTTTTAGATTTTGGCATTTTTTTTGATTTACGGTTAAAAAAAACCGTAAATCCTTGCAACTTATGACAATTTCTACCCAACAGAATATCCTTCCTAATTTTGATGATTATGCCGAAATCTATGATGATTTGGTCGCTCAAAATATCAAAGCATCAGGCTTTTCTCCAAGTTATTTCGACGAACATAAAATCAAAACATTAGTACAAGATTTTTCGGGTTTACCTCGTTGCGATTCCCCCGTCCAATTTCTCAACTTCGGCTGTGGAATTGGAAAAAGTGAGTTTTTTATCAACAAGTATTTCACGAATGCAACTATTGTATCAGCCGATATTTCAGTGGCTTCCTTAGAGAAGGCAAGGAAACGGAATCAGTCGTTTAAAAATATCACCTATCATTATTTTGAAACCATTCAAGAGCTCACGACCGATACTAAGTTTGACATTATTTATGCGGCCAATGTCTTCCATCATATACCGCAAAGCGAACACCTAACCACCTTAAATCATTTGCGTTCGCTGCTGAAACCCAATGGGTTTTTCTATATTTTTGAGCACAACCCCGCCAATCCGCTTACCAGAAAAGCCTTTTATACCTGCCCTTTTGATTCTGGTTGCGAAATGATTCCTTCGATTCGGCTATCTTCCTTGTTAAAGCAGGGAGGTTATACGAAGACGAATCGGAATTTCATCGTCTTCTTTCCTCAATTTTTGAGACTTTTACTGCCTTTTGAAAAGTATTTGAATAAAATCCCTTTTGGAGCTCAATATTATATCAAAGCCCAATAATAGAAAGATGAAGTCTGTCAAAGAATCTTCGCGTTTTTGGTGGCTGTTTGCTGCTTATGGGCTTATCTGTTTGTGTATTGCTATTTGGGGGCAAGTTCCTTGGCGGAGTGATTCATTGAACTATTATCGCTTTGCGCAAGAGTCTATAGCACTTCACAATTGGTTTCCTCATACCAAGTCAATGCATTACGACTGGATTGCCACCCCGTTATACATTAATATCTTAATTGCGACTTTAAAAATCTTCCAAACGCCAACCTCCTTACTTATTTTAGCTGTTGGCTTTAATTTGGTGCAACTTTACCTTATTCATCACCTTACCGAACGGTTTTTCGGCGCAAAAGCAGCATGGATAGCTGCCTTGGTATATGTACTTTACTTAAACAATTTGGGGTTAGTACTCCTCAACTATACCGAGCTTCCTTTTGGCTGTTTCGTTTTGTTAAGCTTGTATTTCTTCACAGCCCAGCCCAGCCTTGCTCATTTTTATCTGGCAGGTCTAACAGCCGGTTTAGCACTGGGGATTCGACCCACCATGGCACCCTTAATTGGAATTTATGGCGCATGGATAGTTTTTACTTTTTGGAAAGCACATCGTTATCAGTGGATTACCTATACTGGCATCTTGGCATTAGGTTTAGCTACCTATATAGTTCCCGCAGGTTTGTACAGCAAACATAGCATTGGATTCTTCATTTTTACGTCAAACACGGGGCCAGCCAACATGGTCATGAGCGCATTTGAAGGCGCAACAGGGGTTTACAACGACACGATTTTTAAAACAGATTCAGTATTATTGAGTAAAACTACATTTTCCGAAAAAAATGCCTATCTCACAAAACGGTCAATAGAGTGGATAAAAAGTCATCCTTTCCGATGGTTATCGTTTTGGCCACGAAAGTTCACCGCTACCTTTACAACCGACGATATTGCCATTGGGCAATTATTGGGAGGAAGATGGACGTTAAATCAATGGATGTCCGATAGTAAACTACCGATTGAGCAACAACTGTTCAGGCAAGAGCCTTTTTCTTTTCGCATAGCCTTTTATCTTTTTCAAGGTTGGCAGCAGTTGTTTTACTTGTTTTTATTAGGAATTTGGGGATATCAATTTTATAATTTTTGGAAAAAACGACTCACAGCTCCCCTGATTGCCCTGCTGCTCAACGGCTTTACGGTTTTAGGATTATTGCTCACTTTTGTAGGGTCAGTAGGAATGCCCCGTTACAAATACACCTATCTTGTAGTTTCCATAATACTTATTGCGCCAATTTTACAACAGCTTTTCAGTTTAGAAAAACAAAAAAAAGTTTCTATAAATTCTGCGGCGGAGATGGATTCTGTAAATTCTTATAGCCTCAAATAGAGCCAATGAGTGCCCCTTAACCCATTCAGAATTCATAGGATATCAGTTTAGTATCTCACTAACACCTCCGCAATACGCTCAGCGGCGTGACCATCCCAAAGTGGTGGAATGGTTCCTTTTTTGGTACGGCCTTCTAAGATTTCCAGTACTTTTTCGTGAACCGTGATGGGGTTTAAATCGGCAAGTAGCTGATTTGTACCCAATTCTACCGTTACAGGGCGCTCGGTACTGTCACGGAAAGTCAAACAAGGTACTTGCAAATACGTGGTTTCTTCCTGAATTCCGCCCGAATCGGTCACGACCAAGGCTGAATTTTCCATCAAATTCAAAAACTCCAAATATCCTTGGGGTTCGGTCAGAATCAGCCCTTGAATACTATCCAATTTATCTTTCAGTCCAAACTTCTCAATGTTGTTTCGGGTACGTGGGTGAATGGGAAACAGTACTTTTTTGTAAAGTGTGGTATCTTCCACAATCTGCAAAATACTCGTCAGTCCTTCGGGCGTATCCACGTTGGCGGGGCGGTGCATGGTCATCAACACAAAATCGTCTTTGGTTACCCCCAAACCCCTCATCACGTCAAGCTGGCTTGCTTTTTGGCGATAGTGTACCAACGAATCAATCATGCAGTTGCCCACCATAAACACCTTTTCGTCGGGAACGCCTTCGCGTTTGAGATTGTCTATCCCCGCTTGTTCGGTCACAAAAAGCAAATCCGAAATGCTATCGGTCAAAATACGGTTGATTTCCTCAGGCATTCGGCGGTCGCCGCTGCGCAAACCCGCCTCTACATGTGCAATGGGTACGTGCATTTTGCTGGCTACGAGCGCACAGGCAATCGTCGAGGTGACATCGCCTACCACCAACACCAAGTCAGGCTGCTCGGTTTCCATCACTTTCTCAAATTCGAGCATGATTTTAGCCGTTTGTTGCGCGTGCGAGCCGCCCCCAATTCCCAAAAAATAATCAGGCTTGGGCAGTTCGAGTTGGTTAAAAAATACGTCCGACATTTTGGCGTCATAATGCTGCCCTGTGTGGACGATTTTTGATTCAATTTCACTTCGTTTCTGAAAAGCCCGGTGTAGCGGAGCTACTTTCATAAAATTGGGCCGTGCGCCCACAATGTTCAATATTTTCATTTTGTCACAAAATCAAATACATTTTTATACCCTTCAATGACCGTATGGATGTTAATTTCTTCTTTAATAATTTTCAATGAATTTTCGCCAAACGTGTTAAGACGTTTATTATCAGACAACAACAAGTCCAAAACGCGTCCCAAATCATCCGCATCGCCATTTTTGAAATAATAGCCATTTTCACCTTCTCGAACAAGTCGTTTTTCAGTGCCATCAGCCACCGAACAGACGATGGGTTTGGCAAAACACATGGCATCATTGATAGAAAGTCCGCCCATGCCTCCCAACACATACACCGCCGACTCGTGCAAATATTGTCCTAAACTGACCGAATCATATACCCCTCCTACAAATTGTACGGCATCAGCTACTCTCATTTTTTCGGCGTATGCTTTCAACGACTCCAATTCGGGGCCAAAACCTACTACTACCAATTCAATTTGAGGAAATTTAGAACGCAGTTTTAGCACTGCTTCGATGATTAAATCCACCCGTTTCCATTTCACCAATCGCCCCACGTGAATCAATCGGTAAGGATTAGGAGGCAAAATAGTGGGTTGTTTTTTGACTGTTTCAAAGGCTGCCAACAGCTCATCGGTATCAGGGGAATTGGAAATGACGAAAATCTTTTCAGACGGGACACCATAGCTCCCGATGATTTCGTAGGCTTCGTCAATGTAATTGATGTGGGCATCGGCCAGCGGCAAGTTAAGCCTTCTCAAAAATGAAGCCACCCAAAAAAGTACAAATCCTTTCCACGACTTATCGGCGTTCTGAAAGTTTTCGTTTAGGAATTTATCCGAGAAGTAAAATTCTTTTACCCGACCCCAAACGGCATAATTGAAAGGAATATCGCGGGCAATGAGTTTTGTCCCCATTTTCCGTAAACGCCAATAAAACAACGGATTAAGCGTAAGGTATAGAAAATAAGGCCACGTGGTCATTACCACTATATCGGGATTGAACGCGTTTAAGGTAGGCAATAAATCCTTAAAAAAAGGTTTGCCATACCACGCACGGTATTCTTCCAGTTCTATCACACGAAAAAGCGCATTATCGGTCGTTTCTTTCACTGCCGCTCCCGTAGCTTGGCCTTTTTGGGCGGGTTTTATCATCAAAACTTCATGGCCTGTTCCCTCCACAATCTTGTTCAGAATGAGCTTGAAATAGTGAGGCAAGGCAGGCATTACAAAACAAACGCGCATCCGTTCCATTTTTTAGAGGCGCAAAGGTACATATTTCTATTGAGGCTTTAATGTCAAAGTCCTGTCGGAAACTGCTTTGATTTTGTCTTTGGAAAAATAGACAGGGAAATAGCTGTCTTTGGCCCAAAGCTCAAACAAATCGCGATAGTGCGGATCATCTGGGTCTCCCGACTGTCCAGGGCTATTGATTCCCAGTGTCTTGTCCCAATCTTGGGTATCTACCACAATCCGAAACGAAGCCCCGTGCTCTTGATTGAGGTTGTTACCTGTATTACCAACGGTTTCGCCGTAGCCACCGCGTGGTACAGGACCAAGATTGATTTTGGCACGCTCCTCCTCTCCTACCCAACCGCTCAGGGCGTGCGTAAGGGTGATGTGTTTATTGTGAGTTTGCCCATACTGCCATTGGGTCATATCTTCGCCCAAGCGATCAGAAAGTACTTGCAGTGCCTGCTTCAAACTATTCGCCAACAGCTCATCGCGAAATTTAATGGGCTCAGGGCTAAAATCCGCTCTTGGCGTAATCAGCCAATCCACCAATCGCTTGGTGGGCAACGACCTAAAATAAGGGGAGATATCTTCGGGGACTGTCAACTGATAAAGTGCTTCGCTCAATTGGTCTTCCCACTCCGCATAAATCGCCGCAGCGACCGAATTGGGCGTCAATTGAAAATCCCAATTCAGCAGCATTTCTTTTGCTTTTTTGACACTTTCATTTTCAATTTTCAATTCTTTGTCTCTACTCTTCAACAAACCCACTAAAGTCCGTGCTGTGATAGATAGATAGTCGGTTTGTAATTGAGTGAAATCTTGTAAAGTGAGTTTCTTACCCGACGACAGCACTTCCTCAATTCGATGCGCCCGAACGGGATTTGACCATGTCCAGCCGATAGCGTTGCGATAAGGAAAATCAGCGGGGGTTAAATTGTTATTGGCCGTGGCTAGGTAGCCTTCGGCGGGATTGATTTTGTGAGGTAGGTCTTGAATAGGCAGATAACCCGCCCACTCGTAGCGGCCATCTCCTACAACAGGTACTAACCCCGTCCAATTTTTGCGAATAGGCGCAAGCCCCGTCACTTGCCATCCGATTTTCCCTTGGTTTTCTTTGGAAGGCCGCTCCACATAGACCATGTTCAGGGCAGGCGTACGGCTATAAGTACAGGCCGTTCTGAATTCTTCCCAAGAACGTGACTGATTCATGCGCAAGCTCGCCAGATAAGGCGCACAACCCACTTCTCGCCAACCTGCCCGAACCACATAGAGTTGATGATTTTTTTCATCTTCAAACACCACTGGTCCATGACGTGTATATCTTAGCGTTACTACTTCTGATGGCTTATTAGCTATTATTATGGTGTCTTGAAGGGTGGTTAAAGTTTCC
>JBDHXS010000432.1:0-6198 GCA_039810845.1 Runella sp.
CGGTGACAAAGAAACCAAAAAACAAGAAACCGTTTCGTCCACCGACGAAGTACTTACCCCCATACAACTCGCTAAAATAGAAGCCATTAGCCGTTCTGAAAGTATCGTAGCATCGGGTTTGGTGGCTTCATCAGAGGAAGCAAAACTCTCCTTTAAGATTGGGGGAATTATCCAAAAAATCTACGTAACAGAAGGGCAAAAAGTTGGGAAGGGCCAATTATTGGCCTCGCTCAACATGACTGAAATAGATGCGCAAGTAAGTCAAGCCAAATACGGCGTCGAGAAAGCCGAGCGTGATTTCAAACGCGTAGCAAGTATGTTTAAAGACACCGCCGCTACGCTCGAACAAATGCAAAATGCCACTACGGGTTTTGACGTAGCCAAACAAAATTTACAAATCGCGCAGTTCAACCGTTCTTATGCCCAAATCACTTCACCAATTGACGGTGCCGTTATCAAGAAAATGGCCAACGAAGGCGAGCTAACTGGTCCTGGTACTCCTATTTTTTACATCACCTCCAACCGTCAGGGCGACTGGGTGGTCAGAGTAGGAGTGTCGGACAAAGACTGGGCAAGGCTCAAAGTAGGCGATAAGGCTTCGGTAGTTTTGGATGCTTATCCTACTGAAACGTTTACAGGTAGCGTTAAGAAGTTAGCCCCTGCCGCCGATCCTATGAACAAGCTTTACGAAATCGAAGTACGAATCAATACCAACGGAAAGCGATTTGCAGCGGGGTTATTTGCCAAAGTTGAACTTACACCTGCCCAAAGTCGCGCCTATGTCATGGTTCCTATTGAGGCCATTGTAGAAGGCAACGGCAAGGACGCTTTTGTGTATATTTTAGATGATTCGCGCAAGAAAGTGAAACGCATCCCTGTACAAATCGGCTTTGTAGATGGCGATAAAGTATTGGTTACAAATGGGTTAGATAATATATCAGAGGTGATTACGTCGGGAAGTGCTTTTTTGACCGAGAGTTCTTCAGTAGTAGTAAAATAAATTAAACCATTCTCTCAAAATGAATTTATCAGAATTTTCAGTCAAAAACTGGCAGTTTATGCTGGTGATGTTTGTGGGTGTGGTCGCTTTAGGTCTCAACTCACTTTTTAATATGCCACGGGCCGAAGACCCTACTTTTGAGGCGCCTACTTTTATCATTACGGTGATTTATCCAGGTACTGACCCCAAAGACATGGAAGAATTGGTAGTAGATCCCGTTGAAAAACGCCTCAATGAACTCAAAGACGTCAAAAATATTCGTACTACCATTGACGACGGCTTGGCGGTATTTATGTTAGAGTACGAGTTTTCGGTGGACAACGACGAAAAAAAACAAGAAGTTGCTCGTGAAGTAAACTCAATGCGGGGGATTTTACCTACCGACATTTTCGATATTCGCTATTTTCAGTTTGACCCAGGCTTGGTAAATATTGTGCAAGTGGCGCTGGTTTCGGAGGTCGCTTCTTACAAAGAAATGGCTGATTACTCCGAAAAACTGCGGAAGGTATTAGAGAAAAACAAGGACCTTAGAGGAGTAAAAGACTACGGTTTTCCAAGAGAGAACGTTAGGATTTCGCTCAATGTCGAGAAAATGGCACAAGAAGGCATTGCTATTAATCGCGTATTGGGAGCCTTGCAGGCCGAGAATCTCAATATTCCCGCAGGCAGTGTACAGCAAGGTGCACGGAGATTCAATGTAAAAACAAGCGGCGATTACGAGTCATTAGAACAAATGCGCAATACCATTGTCTCGACCAACGGTCAGAAAATCATTTATTTGCGCGATGTTGCCGAAGTTGATTTCAACTATGAGGAAGAAACCAATTTTACGCGTCTCAATGGCCGACGGGCCGTTTTGGTAGTAGCCGCTCAAAAATCGGGCAAAAACATTACCGAAACGGGCAAAAAGCTAAATCTCAGTCTTTCCGAATTTGAGAAAACAATGCCGAAACACATCAAAATGATTAAATATTTTGACCAGTCGGTGAGCGTTGACCGTCGTTTAGAGCGTTTTGCCAAAGACTTTGGTATTGCCATTCTTTTGGTAGCCCTTACGCTTTTACCATTAGGTTTTAGGGCTGCTTTGGTTGTGATGATTTCGATTCCTTTATCACTTGCCATTGGGCTCACCGCCGTTGATTATTTGGGGTACAGTATCAATCAGTTGAGTGTGGTGGGTTTGATTGTGGCTTTGGGAATTTTGGTGGATGATTCTATTGTGGTTGTAGAAAATATCGAACGTTGGATGCGTGATGGATTTTCCAAACGCGAGGCAGCTATTAAAGCCACCAAGCAAATCACCTTAGCCGTCATTGGCTGTACAGTTACGTTGGTATTGGCCTTTTTGCCTTTGATGTTTTTGCCCGAAGCATCGGGAGATTTTATCAGAAGTCTTCCTACGGCGGTTGTGATGACGATTGTAGCTTCGATGATTGTATCACTCACGATTGTGCCTTTTTTAAGTAGCCGTTTATTGGAAAACAATCACAATCCTGAAGGAAATATCTTCTTACGGGCATTGAAAAAACTTATTTCTGGTTCGTATAGTCGTTTGCTCAATTGGGCTTTGCGCCATCCTTTGCCTACGCTGTTATTTGCGGGGTTGATTTTTGGAGCCTCTCTGACCATTCCTAAACAAATTGGTTTTGCGTTGTTTCCTAAATCAGAAAAGCCCATGTTTAGGATTACATTTGAAACTCCCGAAGGCAGTAGTCTCATCGAAACAAACCGCGTAGCACGCATCGTTGAAAATGAACTCAAACGTTTTCCAGAAGTTAAATATTTTTCAACCAGTGTGGGCCGTGGAAATCCTCGGATGTACTACAATGTTATAGAGCGCTCAGAAGCAAGCAATTATGCCGAAGTTTTTGTGCAATTACAAGACGATACGCATCCACCCGAAAAAGAAAAAATCATTGACCGTCTGCGCGAACGTTTGCGCTACATTCCTAATGCCAATGCTGAAGTGGTGGACTTTGAACAAGGGCCTAATACCGAAGCCCCTATTGCGATTCGGGTATTGGGCGAAGACCTCGAACAACTCCGGAATGTGGCTGCCGACGTAGAAAAAATATTAAAAGATACGCCTGGGACTATTTATGTTAAAAATCCGCTTACGACCCGCCGCACAGATTTGCGCGTAAAAATCAATAAAGAGAAAGCAGGGCTTTTGGGAATGTCGGTGGCTGATATTAACCGCACCGTAAGGTTGGCTATTGCAGGGTTAAATATTGGAACTTTCAAAGATACCTCGGGCGATGATTATAATATCAATGTCACATTGCCTAAAGGTAAAACCACAACGCCCGAAGTACTTAACAATCTGTATGTAAACACATTAACAGGTGCAGCAGTTCCTTTGCGTCAAATTGCAGACATTCAGTTTGAAACTTCCACCAATCAAATTCGCCACTTCGACCGTGACCGTTTTGTGACCATTTCAGCTTTTGTAAAAAGTGGGTATTTGGTGGATAATGTCTATAACGACATTCTGGCCAAACTTGAAAAGTATAAGTTTCCGAATGATTTCAGCTACAAAGCCGCCGGCGAATTAGAAGCCCGCGAAAAATCATTTGGAGGACTTGGAACGATTATTTTGATTACAGCCTTTGGTTTTATTGGCGTTTTGATTCTTGAATTTGGTACGTTCAAAAGCTCGCTGATTGTACTTTCGGTGATTCCGTTGGGGATTATTGGGGCATTTTCGATGCTCTGGATTGTAGGTTATCCGCTTTCTTTTGTGGCCGTGATTGGATTGATTGCTCTGATTGGAATAGAGGTAAAAAATTCCATTTTGCTTGTGGATTTTACCAATCAACTCAGAGAGGAAGGCCGACCACTCCTCGACGCTATTCAAGAAGCGGGTGAAATTCGGTTTGTGCCTATCGTTTTGACCTCGCTCACTGCTATTGGCGGATTGATTCCGCTCGCCATCGAAGGCAACCCACTCTATTCGCCTTTGGCTTGGGTATTGATTGGAGGATTGATTAGCTCAACGCTACTTTCAAGGATTGTGACACCTGTTTTGTATCGCTTGATTCCGCCACGGGTGGAAGTGAAAGTAAACGAGACTCAGCCTTAAAAGTCTCTTGACTATTCTAACCATGAAAAATTTGATTTTCATGGTTAGAATACTTGACTAACTCCCCTTCACCAATTCCACATAAAACTTCACTACATTCTTAAAATCTTCTTCGCTAATACGTTCGTTGGTTCCGTGAGGGCGCTTGAGGTCTTCTTCGTTCATCCGCACGGGCATGAACCGATATAAATTTTTACACACTTTTTTGTAATAGCGCGCATCAGTAGCTCCCACCACTAAGTAAGGTGCAACAATCACATTGGGGAAACAACTTTTGATAGTACGGTGCAAAGTCCGAAAACCCACTGCGGCAGTGTCCGAAACAAGAGAAGGCTCTGAATCAAACTGATTTAAAGTTTCTACCGTAATCCGCTCGTTATCAATTACTTTTTTTACATAATCAGCCACACCTTTCACTGAATCTCCAGGCAAGATGCGAAGATTGATTTTAGCAATCGCTTCTACGGGTAGTACATTGTCTTTCACCCCCGCATGAATCACCGTGGGGGCAATGCTCGTTCGCACCATTGCATTTCCTGCATTGGTTTTTTCCAACATACCAATAATAACAGGTTTCAACAACCAACGGTTGGCCATGGCGAGTTTTGTGCCAAAAGGCATTTCGGGGGCTAGGTAGTCTTGCAAATAGCCTGCTGCCCCTTCCAATCGCGCTGGAAAAGGGTGTTTTTGGAGTTTGTCAATGGCTTCGGCCAACATACCTATACTGGTTTGTGGTGGTGGCATCGAGGAATGGCCTCCATCACCTACCGACGTAAGCTGAATCGTAGTATAACCTTTTTCGGCTATGCCAATGAGCGCAATGGGTTGATTAATTCCCGAGACTCCGTCAGTCTTAATCGTTCCTCCTTCATCCATGACGTACTCCAGCTCAACTTTGCGACTTTCGAGCAATTCGGCTATTTTTTGACCGCCATAACGTCCCGAAATCTCTTCATCATGGCCAAAAGCCAGATAAAAACTGCGGTTGGGTTGGTAGTTTTGCTTCAACAAATGCTCCACGGCTTCCAACACGCCAATCACAGTCACTTTATCATCAAGTGTACCACGACCATAAACAAAGCCTTCGGCTACATCGCCTGCAAAGGGTTGATGTTTCCACATTTTTTCGGTGCCTTGTACTACAGGTACGACGTCATAATGCCCCATCAAAAGGGCTGGTTTGAGCGATGCGTTTTTGCCTTTCCATTCGTACAAAAGCCCATAAGTATTCACGCGTTCTAATTTCAAACGGCTGTGTACCAAAGGGTAGGTTTTGGCCAAAAAGCCCACAAATTTTTCAAACTGCGTGCTATCCATCAACGACAAATCTTCAAAAGAAACTGTCCTAATTTTAACGGCTTCGGCAAGGTGAGAAATGGCCGAATCGCTCACCGACATAGCAGGCACAGGCGCAACGCCCAACATCTGCTTGGACGAAATCCGAAAGGTATTGAAGAACAAAACGGCTATCAGCAGCAAGAGGGCGACAGCTATCAGGCGCAAGATTTTTTTCATAAAACGGCTTGTTCGTGGCTAAGGTTAGTAGATGCTATTTACGAACTAATTCTACAAAATCAAATGCAACAGCGTGTTTTTCATCTTGAGCATGGGCCATTCGACTTATCTCTTGCCAATCTTCCAAATTGGGAATAACAAAATGGGCATCGCCTTCAAAGTCAGCTTTTACCTCGGTCAAATAAATCTTGTTGGCAAGGGGAAGTGTGACGCGATAAATTACTGCCCCTCCTATCACAAACGCCTCATCTGTCCCCGTTTGGCGAGCCGCCTCAAGGGCTTCTTCTACCGAATTGACGACAACTACCCCTTCAAAACACCAGTTTTTACTCCTTGTAATGACAATAGAAGTGCGATTGGGCAATGGCTTTCCGATAGATTCAAAAGTCTTGCGTCCCATGATGATAGGATGTCCTGTAGTAAGACGTTTAAATTGCTTCAAGTCGTCGGGCAAGTGCCAGATGAGTTGGTTGTCATGGCCTATGACGCCATTTTGGGCAACGGCTACAATGAGAGAGATACGCATATTTTTACAATTTTGTCAAAGGTCGGATTTTTAGTTTGAAAGTAAAATAACAAAAAATCTCTTCTGATTCCTCAG
>JBDHXS010000433.1:0-6192 GCA_039810845.1 Runella sp.
ATAGAAAACACCATTAGCCATATTTGGCGGCGAATAAAATAGTCTAAGGGCAGTGTACCGCTGAGTTTGTCTTCTTTATGGCTGGTAAAGAGAATGATACCTGCCCCAAAAAGCATCGAAAAGAGGGCTCTTTGCGTTCCTTCAGGAAACCAACTTACCACATACCAGAGATAATAATTGAGTCCTTGCTCATTGAGTACAGATGGGTCGTGACCCATAGGAATGGGCAAGCCAAAGAGAGGAATATTCATCAACAATATCCCCAAAATAGCGATGCCTCGCAGACTATCGAGCAGGGTGATTCTTTCTTCCTCACCGACAGGAGCAGCGAGCGGATTACTAATCATATCAGTCGTCATAGCAATTGGTTTTAAAGAATATACTCGCTCTTGCTGTATTACTTAATTCCTGACTTCACAATGTTATAAACTTTTGTTGTAATTATCTCAAATTTTACAAAATAAGTTCTTCATTTTCAGTGAGTAGTAGTTACATAAATAATCTGACAACTTTTGGTTAGCTGACTCAATGCCTAATTCCAAAAACTAAAATCAGGGTTTTATCTACTTTTTCGATATATTCTGAGAAGAATTCAATAAAGCTGCCGTCATTTTTTAACAAAATGTCTTCGATGGGTTTATCTTCTAATTGTATCGTACTTACTGTCACAATGTAACTTTCGTACAAAATATCAATTCGAAATCGAGCTTTGGAGATAGTTGTTGCAGGTGGGTTTAGAAGCCAACCTGTCAATACATTGTGTTCTTGGAGGCTGTCCAGTTTTACATAAGGCTTGCTTTTTAGTTGTTCTTTCAGTGTTTCTACGATAATTGGGGTATCCATGTCCTTGATTTCTATATGCTCTGTCCAAACAACTGTCTTTTGATTAGCTACGAAGCGATCTTTTTTGAAAGCTTGAGAATAGGCTAAGACAGGAAAAAGAAGAAATAATAGAAGTTTAAGGGACATTTTTGGTGTAATTTTGACTATGCGACACATCATCAATCTCATTGGGCCGACGGCGGTTGGCAAAAGTACAGTGATTCAGGCATTAAATGAACACTTGCTACACTATGAAGTGCTTGCCATTGACGATTTTCGGCGGCGTATCGGTGCTTTCACTCCCGAAGGCGAGTCTCAGGCGTGGCGGGAAGTATGGATTGCGGCTTTGAAAGCCGATTGTAGTATAATAGAAAGCAACGGCACTTCCCCTCATTTGTCAATGATTCTGGAGCGACTTTGGCGTGCGCCTGGCACCAACATTTTGACCATTGTCTTGGAAGCACCTGCCAAAGTATGCCGCCAACGAGCCCAACACCGAAGCCAAGCAGGATATCAGCCGCCACCATTGTCGTTTGCTCCTAATACAAAGAAATGGATTCCGCTTTCAGAATTGGCGATTGGGCTACGATTTACTACAACTGTTTTGTCTCCAGCTCAAATTGCAGAAGAGATTTTGGCTCGGTTACCCGTTGATTTTCGTTAGAAATACAAAAATACTTCTTTGCAAAAGGCTTAAATCCCCTTTTTTGAGGGATTGAAAGCAGTGGTTTTTTCGATAAGTTTGTGAAAATTAGCTCCTAACCAATCTCAAAACTTACAGCCATGCGTTTGCTTTTCTTCTTTTTCGGGGCTTTTCTGAGCTCTTTTTTGGAAGTGTTGGCTTCTCATCTTCAAATCAATCAGGTTCAGTGGTACAAAGACGATGTAAGCCAAAAACATTTTGTACGATTGACGCTTTCGTGGCAAAATGCTTGGCGTGATGCCCGAAACCACGATGCGGTCTGGCTGTTTTTTAAGTACCAACCCATTCAAAACGCGCAAGCCAATTATCGCCACGCTAAAGTGGCCAAAGATGGACATCGGCTTATTACAAATCACCTCGCGCAATCGGTTGAGCCTCAATTTGAAGTCAGCGACGACCAAACGGGACTATTTGTAAAACCAAAAAGCAATTTTCAGGGTAATGTTCGTTGGAGTATTGTGGTGCAATTGGAAGATGTTCGCGAAGATGTCAATTTTCGGTATCTCAATTATTTGATGGCTGCTCACGGCATTGAAATGGTACATATTCCCGAAGGAAAGGTGACGTTGGGGGAGCCTGATTCGTCGCAGACGCGGCAATTGTTTCATTTGTACAAAAGTGATGCGAGTGGAAAGCAAAAAGGGCTGTTTACAATTGAGAGCGAAAATCAGGTAGTTGCGATTGGCCCCAAAGAAAATCAACTCTATTACCAAGCTCAAACACCAATCTATCAGGGCGACCAACGTGGTGAGTTGCCACCTGCGTATCCCAAAGGTTTTGCGGCTTTTTATTTGATGAAGTACGAATTGTCGCAAGGGCAATATGCCGATTTTTTGAATTCAATTTCAAGCGCAGCGACGTACCATCGAGCCAATTTTGGCGGACGCGATTATTATCAATATCGAGGGACTATTCGCCTAAAAGACAACAAGTACGAAGCTATGTCATATCATCGTCCCTGCAATTTTATCAGTTGGGATGATGCCATGGCCTATGCTGATTGGGCTGGTTTGCGGCCTTATTCGGAGTTGGAATACGAGAAAGCCTGTCGCGGCTCGCTTACGCCATTGGCGCACGAATATCCTTGGAATACAGCTTCCAAAGAAGCGTTGCAACGTTACTGGAATCCTAAAACAGATGAATTGGAAGGAGAGGAGGGAAGCAATCTTACCGAGGCCAATCGCCCGTTGACGGGTGCTTCGTATTATCGGGTTATGGATTTATCGGGTGGCGTGTGGGAGCGTTGTATTACGATTGGCGACTCTGTAGGGCGTTCTTTTAAAGGTACTCACGGTGATGGTGTCCTTTCACAGGGATTTGCTACCAATACCGATTGGCCCAAAGGAAGCACCGAAACAGCCGGTTTTGGTTTTCGAGGAGGAGGCTATTATGAACACGATAAACAATACGGCGACCTTAATCCAAACGCAGTGATTGCGCAACGCAGATTTGCGGGTTGGGCAGGCGGAATGCGTTCACTCGCTTACGGGAGTCGTTTTGCACGAACCGCTAAATGAAAATTAACAACCGAACAAGAATGAAAAATTGGAAAACAGGTGCGAGGGTTTTGTTTGTTTTTGGACTCATTTCTAATGGGCTTTTTGCGCAAAAAATAGTGCGCTTGCCACAATCGGTGGCATTGGGCAGTCGGTATGAAATGAATTCAAACGTGTTGAAAGAGAAAAGACAATTATTGATTTATACGCCTCCCAAAAGCCAAACCCCTCAAAAATACCCCTTGATTGTGTTGTTCGACGGAGAAAGCCTTTTTGAAACCCTGGTTTCTACGGTGAAATACATGAATTATAACAGTGAGATTCCACAAATGCCCGAGGCTATTGTGGTAGGAGTGATGAACACCAAACGCATGAGAGATATGCCCATTCCGCATGGTTATGGACAAAAGCAGGGAGAAGAAGAATTTCGCCGTTTTGTGACGTTTGAGTTAGTGCCTGAGTTGAAAAAACAATTTGCAGCCAATGACCTAACGGTTTTGGTAGGTCACTCGCAGGGAGCTTTGTTTGCGACCTATCTTTCACTTTCTTCACCTCTACTATTTCCGTGGGTGATTGCGCTCGATGGGCCTTTTGATATTCACAAAAATACGGTGGAGTTAGAAAAATCGTTTTTAAAACTTCTCAAAGAAGACCGAGGAAGTATGCGGTATTTTTCGGGAGAGGCACTGTATGGTTGGCAAGGCCAATGGGCGGAGCAAAGTCCGTCAAAAAAACAGGTAAAATGGAAAGATGAAACGCACGAGTCTATGCCATTGAAAGGGATATATGAGGGATTGAAGACTCTTTTTTATGACTTTGTCCCTCCCGCCAAAGATCTCAATTTTAGTGCTTTAACGAAATTTTATGATGCGAAACAACGGGCCTATAAAAGTCCCGTCTTAGTGCCTTATAAAGTGCTGCTGGCGAGTGCTGAACGGAAAATGGGCGAGAATCGGAAACAGGAGATTTTGGAACTTATCACCTACGGTATAAAACAGTACGGCCAAACGGCTCGTCTTCAGGCGCTTAAAGCCCAGGCAGAAGCCTTGGTAGAGACAAAAAATGATCCGTTGGCTCACTATTTATCTTTGCCCACTCCTTCCGACCAGCAAATACAATCTTTTGTTGGGAAATGGGAAGGAGTCATCAATGTTCCGAATGGCCGGCCTGAGCCTACGGTGTGGGAAATCGAAAAACGGGAAGGAAAGTACGTGTTAAAATGCGAGGTAATTCCTATGAACTACAAGACTGAGAGCGTATTTGTGGGGATTTCGGACCAAGGTGAATTGCTTTGGGGTAGAAAAAATAATGGTGGCGGTATGTTTGTATCCAAAGGCTCTCTCAACGCACAAGGCGAACTTACGGGCGTCATGGACTTAGTGGGTTT
This sequence comes from Runella sp., assembly GCA_039810845.1. Classification (GTDB taxonomy): domain Bacteria; phylum Bacteroidota; class Bacteroidia; order Cytophagales; family Spirosomataceae; genus Runella. Next base: position 4,409 of record JBDHXS010000433.1, read on the forward strand.
TGCTCCTCCCGATGGGATAACTCTATCTCAGAATACGTTTACTTTTAGAAAAATTCAGTAAGTTTTTCAATAAAAAACCCGCCGGTTAGAAGAACCCGCGGGTTTTTGGCTAATTGTACATAGAACAAATGTTCGCATACCTAACGGCTGCCAATGTCATTTATTTCCTTTCGTTCAATTATCTTCTCATTTTTTTGTTTGAATCGGCATTGCGAAAGGGGTAAGTTGAGCCTGCTTTTAGGACATTCCTAAGAAGTTTTATCCAAAATTAGGAGAGTTTCGTAATTTGCAGAGGATTGGTCATTTTTGGAGAATATTTCAACCTCATGCAAAATACAGAAGTAGAACGTGACATTTTGGCAAAACAAATCCGCCGCATCAATCAGGATGATGCTTTACGACGTTTTTTTTATTTGCTGAAAGAAATGATTGATAGTTTGGATTTGCCTCAAAACTCTCCCCAAATCGCGTTTACCATCAGCGAAAAACATCCGCGAATCACTGCGAATCTCAACAACCATACTACACTACAGATTTCTGGTAAAAAAGAGAATGTGAGTGTGGGTCTGTTATTTAAAAAACAACTCATTACAAAATCTGTTCTTCAAAACAGTAAGATCAGCTTTGAAGAAAAAGCCGCTTCTGATTACTCGTTGGGCTGGATTCAGTACAAAGACAAACATTTGTTGCAAAATGAGAGCATAGTTCAGAATTGGATTGACTCTCTGCAAGACTTAAAGCAAACTGCTGCCTCAACCAACCACCGTGAATTGCACAATAATGCGGTGTATCAAGCAGCCGAAGATGAGGCTTTTCGCTCAGAGGTATTCAATTTGTCTAAAAAAAGCTATCGAATTTCTGACCCAGTTCCAGTAAACGACCCTGAGCCGACTTATATAACACATCCTTCTATTCCGCTGAATTTTCTCCTCTACGGGCCGCCAGGCACGGGAAAGACGTATCAGGTTCAACAATACGCTAAATCGTACGATACTCATTTTGTTACGTTTCACCAATCCTTTAGTTATGAGGAGTTTGTAGAAGGAATTCGCCCCGAAACCATTGGCGACAAAATCAGCTATCGCGTGCGAAAAGGCATTTTTTACGAAGCCTGTTTATCAGCACTGCGTAAGGCAGATTATCAGAGTTTTGAAGGTTGCATTACGGACACTTCTGAAAATCGGAAAGTGCGATTTGAGCGTGCAGCCCCCGTTTTGATAGTGATTGACGAAATCAACCGTGCCAATATTTCTAAGGTACTGGGGGAGCTGATTACACTCATTGAACCTTCCAAACGACTCGGTGCGACTGACGAGCTATGGCTCACATTGCCTTATTCTCAAGAACGTTTTGGAGTTCCTTCTAATTTGTATATTCTGTGCACAATGAACACCGCCGACCGCTCCATTGCGCTGTTGGACACGGCTTTGCGCCGACGATTCCATTTTTTGGAGTGTCAGCCGATTATTTCTTTGTTGGAAGACAAGGTAGTTGAAAACACCGATCTGGGGCGATTGTTGCGGACTTTAAACGAACGAATTGAGTTTTTGCACGATCGTGATCATGTCATTGGTCATGCGTATTTGTTGCACCTAAATACCTTTGAGGAGCTTTGTTTGGTATTTCGTGACCAAATCATTCCGCTGTTGCAGGAGTATTTTTATGATGATTGGCGTAAAATCCAGCTGGTTTTGGCCGACAATGAGCGCTGGGGAAAACCAACCGATTGTAAGTTAGTTCAGGTGAAAAAACAATACACTTCTTCGTTAGAACGAGAGCTGTTT
>JBDHXS010000434.1:0-6189 GCA_039810845.1 Runella sp.
GTACCCGAAGGTGCCAAAACCGACGACGGGATTTTGGAGGCCTGCTTTATGGGCTTGGCCATCAGCCCCGACAACCAAACGCTCTACGTAGCAGGCGGACAAACCAACAAACTCTTTTTGTTTGACCTAAATACAGGAAAAAGCAAGGGGACAATCAACTGCGCCGTCAAAAACTACGAACACGGCTACCTCGGCGATCTGATTCTTTCCAACGACGGCAAACGCCTTTACGTAGTGGACCAAATCGGGTTTAGGATGGTGGTGGTCAATACCGAAACCCAACGCGTAGTGGACAATGTACCCACGGGCCGCTACCCGTTCGGTATCAGTTTTTCGCCCGATGAGCAGCACATTTACATAGCCAACGTAGGTGTGTTTGAGTACAAACCCTTTACCGATCTGGACCCAAAAAATCTTAAAAAAACCGCGCATCCGTGGCCCGCGACCAAATACGGCAGTAAGGAAATGGAAGAAGGCAACGCCGCAAAAGGCATCCCCGCGTTGGGCAGCCCAAATGCACCCGAGGCTTTTTCGGTGTGGAGTTATTCGCCCAATAGCACAAGCTGGAAAGTAAAAAATAAGACCAAAACGGGTTTTTTGGTGGGTCAGGTGATTGAAGATTTCCCCGCGGTGGGTGGCAGTAGCCCCAACTCGGTGGCCGCCACGGAAAAGTATGTATTTGTCAGTAACGGCAACAACGACTGCGTATCGGTCATTGATATTCAGAAAGATACGGTCGTTTATACCATTCCTTTGCAACCCGACCCCCGACTGGGAAAATTGCGCGGACTGATTCCGTTCGGCGTGGCTACCTCGCCTGACCAAAAACGCCTGTACGTGGCAGAGGCCGGCATCAACGCCGTAGCCGTCATTGATATTCCAAGTCTGAAAGTGCTGGGGCATATCCCCACGGGTTGGTTTCCGTCCAAACTGAAAGTATCGCCCGACGGAAAACAGTTGATCGTTACCAACGCCAAAGGGTTCGGAAGCGGCCCCAACGGAGGGTCCAATTTTAAACCCGGACCCGAAGGAAGTTATGTAGGCAGTTTGATGAAAGGAACGGTATCGGTCATTGATATTCCCGCTGAGGGACAGCTGGCAACGCTGACCCAAAAAGTGATTGACAACAATTTTAAGTTTGAGAAAAAGTCAGCCGCTAAAAGTGTGCTTTCCAACATTGAACACATTGTGTTTATTTCCAAAGAAAACCGCACCTATGATGAGGTATTGGGACAAAACACCAATGGCAAAGGAGAGGCTTCCTTGGCGCGTTATGGTCTGAAAGCAACCTTCTCCAACCGAAATAAAACCCAAACATTGGAAAAGGTGGACGTGATGCCCAATCACTCGGCATTGGCCAAGCGGTTTGCCATGTCTGACAACTTTTACTGCGACGCCGATGTCTCGGCCGACGGGCACCGCTGGATGGTAGGCGTGTATCCCAACGAATGGGTGGAAACGGGCACCGCCGCCGCTTACGGAGGCAAACGCGATTTGATTGATACCTCCCGAGCTCCCGGCAATTGGTCTTTCTACGGCTCGGCAGGCAGCATTTATCCCGAAGATTATACCGAGGCTGGCTCGATTTGGGACCACCTCGAACGCAACAAAAAAGAGTTTTACAATTTCGGTTTCGGTGTCGAAATGGCCGCTGCCTATTCCGACAGCACCATGAAATACATCGGCGAGCTATACACCATCAATTACCCATTGCCTTCCCCGCTCTATGACCGTTCGTCCAAGACGTTCCCTACCTACAACATGGCGATTCCTGACCAATTCCGAGCCGATGTGTTCATGAAAGAATTTAACGAAAAATGGGGTGGAGCGAATGGAAAGTTACCCTCTATGCTGACGCTCATGTTGCCCAACGACCACGGCACCCGCGAACGCGCCAAGGCGGGGTTTCCGTTTACACAGAGTTATATGGCCGACAATGACCTGGCTCTCGGACGTGTGGTAGAGTTTTTAAGCAAAACACCTTACTGGAAAAAAATGCTCATCGTGGTGCTGGAAGATGACCCACAGGGCGGCGTGGACCACATCGACGCTCACCGCAGTTTACTGCTGACGATTTCTCCGTGGGTGAAAAAAAACTACGTGGGACATGAGCATTACAGCTTTGGCAGTGTGTTCAAAACCTTCTGGAATATCCTCGGAATACCTTACCTGAATCAGTATGACGCGGGTGCTACCAATCTGATTGATTTATTTACCGATACACCTGATTATACGCCTTATAATGCCGTGGCGATTGATAAACGCCTGTTTGACCCGCAAAAAGCGCTGGATCCATTTGATGAAAAATTTGACTGGAAAGCCTTTGCCGAATCGGAAGAACTGGACCGCACCGAAACCATGCAAAAACGCCGGGCGGAAGATGATGAAGAGCTGAAAAAAGCTAAGCCGAAAAATGTAAACCGCACGGGCGGCCCCGCAAAAAATGTAAAACTGAAAAAGTAATGAACGCTGAGGTTCGGGTTACTTTCAACTCGAACTGCTTTGATTCTTCAGGTTGCTTACAACCTGACGCACGGTCGCTCAACGTAGAACCCACCTCCGACCAATAAAAACTCTACCGCTTTTGGAAGGCTACGAAATCGTTACGACCATTTTGTCCAAAGAAAAATACCTGATTCCATTCCAAAATGGTGTACCAAATAGGTAAATTTTGAGTACGCACTTTTACAACAAAGGCACAAAGAAAGAGCTTGCTTTTCTTTGTGCCTTTGCATGATTTTACGTTTAGCTGTTATTCTCCTGCCAGCATTTTAGCAGTCACTTCTTTTTCAATGGTAATATACCCTGGATAATTGACTTGTGAATTGCCGATTCCCAAAGTTGGTTTTAGTTTAATCACCAATTTGGTAGGTTGCGTATTTGCCTTTCCTGATAGATTTTCAACCATATTCACAAAAGCATCTCGTGCTTTGGCATCAGAAATAAAACGGTAGGCATTAGTATTCAATTGCATCGGAATGCGCGTAGTACCGCCGTTAGGTTGAACATCAATACGTTGATCCCAAAAACCAGTAAATATTTCATTTTCGGCCAATAATACCTTGTATTCAAACTGATTGATACCCGCCAAATGTTTAGTGGGATTGGTCACATCAAGATTGAGACGAAGATTTAGCGGTACGTCTTTGCTCAACAACGCCAACGCTAATCTGGGGGATTTTCCTAAATCGAAATCTTGCAAACTTTTAAACTGACGAATATCGATACCCGCCAAGGTAATATTATCTGCCGAAGCGACGGAATATTTACAATCGCCAAGGGTTTTTGCTTCTGAAATCTGTTTGGTAACTGCGCAACGATTAAAAAGAGCAACTGATAATACGAAAACCGTGAATAAACTAATTTTTCTCATGTTGGAGTAGTTAATAAATCGTCCTAAAAATGACTTATTAACGCAATCAATTCATTGAAATTGCCAGAATTCATTCTTTTTCCACTTACTCTTTACTCTACTTACACACTTCTTGTAGCATTTTTTCGGTAGCTACGTCAAATGCTTGGCGTTGTTCGGCGGTTTGGTAGCTTGTCGCAAACAGACTATCCATCGTTTTGGTAATCTTGTCGGCCAAAGCCCCTGTACGAAGCGTATAAACATTTTTTACAGAGTCCATTTGTTGGCTTTGTATTGCGGTAAGGGGTATTTTATACTTGGCCAGAGAGTCTTCCATAAAACGCATTTCATTGGCTGCTTTAAATCGTTCTTCTTTCAACTGACGTGCTTCGCATTCGAGCGTCGCCATCAATTTGGCATCTTTATCCAATTGTTCTTTGTCATTCTTTTGACACCCCAATACAGATAAACCACCTACAATTCCCCAAACAAAAAGGTTAATTTTCATATTCCTAAAATTTTACTGTAAACTGTAAGCTACTTAATATCTGTAGGCCAATTGATTGCTTTCACTACATTATCGCCAATGCCGCGGCCCATCAACAACCCGTTTTGGTTGTCCATTTCGTAGTGAATACCTCCGTACAAACGAGAATTAGCACATTCCTTTGCCATTTCGGAAAAGTTAGTAAACTTACGTGGTTGAAATCCATGCTGGATCTGTGAGCGATCTGTAAAAGCATAATTCCCATTTCCATTAGTAAATAGTTTTACAAAAATGCGCTCTCCCACCCCAATTTCAGTGGCATGTCCCGACGTGTAAGCAGGGAAAGCAGGTGTGCCGATTACCGTTTTAAAATTGGGATCAATGTATTTTTGAATGTAAGATACGGGACGAATCAACGAATAATCGTATTTGGCTTTCCAACAGGCGATAAAAGCATCTATTTCGCCAATTCCTAACATGGCATACCCAACCACTGCCTTTTCAAGTGTGGCATTGGTTTCTTCTAAGAGCTGAGTCAAAATATTGAAAGTATGCCCTGTAGGCGTGCACGTTGCAAAGGGATCATCAGCCCAAAATTTGGCAATTTCAACTTGGTCAGGAGTGTTACTTTTGACTTGATTATACACCTGTATGGCCTGTCTGTAAAAATCAGATTGTTTGTCCAGAGAGAAAGCTAAGGGTTTGGGAGGCGTTGCATAATCCATATTTGAGACCAGAATAGGCCGGCACTTGTACCAATGAGGACTCAATGGCGTAGCGTTTTTAGCATCAGTCGGAACCCATTTGTCTATGCCCGTGACAGGTGTAAAAGGTCGTGAAAAAGGATTGAGATAAGAATCATGCCCGCCGTCGGATTTAGAATAGTCATAGATGGCTTGCGCTACTGCTTTGCCATGTTTGACGGATTCTTCAATCAACGTTCTGGCCGTGGCTTTGTTAAGTGTTTCACCGAATTCAGCTAAGTACTTTGCTTCTAACTCATTAATTTTTTGTAGATTAGCTGCCGCCAAGTTTTTATCAAACATAAATCGCATCATATCGGCAACAGCCGCGTTGACTACAATTCCCCAATGATAATCAATGTTTTGGGTCAAAGGAACAGGCATACTTATTGATGTCAATCGGTTGATTTGGCCAGCCAGAGGCTTGGCTTTGGGAATACCGCTATAGACTGCCTCATAGGCAGTAATGCCCACATACCCAAACGCACGCGAAGCTTGCGGCGGCAAAAATCCCGCTGTTTCTTTCACAATTCGACATTCGAGCTTAAACCATTCGCGCAGGAAATCGGCAGAATAATTGGAGACATTATTGGTTTTGGTAGGTTCTACGTCGGTGTTTGTACAGCCTGCAATGAAAAAAAGGCTAACTATAAAACATAAAAACTTCTTCATAAAAGTAGGCTTAAAGAAATGATTGAACAGATGATACAAGCCAGGTACTGATATTTCGCTGTCTTTAGTCAATTGATATTCCAATTATTATGCCAAAATTCTATTTTTACTCGGTTTTTATAAAAAAATGGTACCCAAGTCGGATACCATTTTCAAACATTCCTTCAATAATCTCCTAAAGCTTTACTCCTACTGTCATGACCACACTCCGCCCGTCGGAAGGCCAAATCCCAGGTCCTGGATAAAAGGTAGGCCGTTTTGTAAAATAGCTCTTATTCAATAGGTTATTGATACCGATCCGAATCGTATAGCGATTTGTGATATGAAAAGTCGTGTTTAAATCAACCAACGTATAGCTTGGAACAACGCCTCTTGCACCATTCGCAGTGGGCAAAACAGTGTTGAAAGCATCGGCAAAAGACTCACTTACATAACTTGCCAACAACGTGGCGCTCAACCAACGGTAGTTAAATTCTATCCCATTTCGACTCGTCCATTCGGGGACAGATTCTACTTTATTGCCTTTAATGGACTGATTTTCTTTACCATTGCTCACCTTCCCGTTTACATAACGGGCATCCATATAGGCCGTAGAGGTGAAAGCGGAAAGGCGGGTTTTGTTGCTGCGAATAAACTCATACTCTACGTACATTTCCAATCCTTCCGTACGGCTGTCGCCGATATTGGTTCGAAAAATATAAGAAGTTCCGTCGAGGTCGTTCAAAAGCAGGCTACCCAAGCGGTTGTTGTACTGTACCACAAAAGCACTCAAGTCATAATGTAATCTTCCTTTGCGACCACTCAAACCGATTTCAGCGTTGTAACCATAGGCATCTTTGAGATTTTTGTCGGCACGTTCGAGGACAGATGCCGGAATAATATCCTTCAAAATCACGGGGCGATAGGCTTGAGAGAAACCACCGTAAATGCGGTTT
>JBDHXS010000435.1:0-6180 GCA_039810845.1 Runella sp.
TATGCTCGAACGGCGAGTGATGGGGAAATTGGTGGTAACTCCCTAAAAAGCAAAAAGAGGCTACCACGCAGATGGCCTCTTTTTACAAAAACTAATCAGCTTTAGCTATTTTAGTCAACATCCCAGAACAATTTAGTAGCAAATACATCAATTGTACCTTGGGCTTTTACGTTTTCACCATTGGAACCTAATTCTGTATTAGGATAGAAGAAACGTACAGGGCGTTTGGTTTCACCAATAATTTGGATACTTTGAGGGGTTACTGGGAGATTTGTTCTTCTATATTCTGCCCATGCTTCCAAACCACTAAAGTTAGTTAAGGCAGTCCATTTCTGAATGGCAATAGCTGCCAACTTATCAGTAGAGGCATCCCAGTCATAGTTATTGATCTTACTTCCTTTAAAGTTTTCAGCTCCTGCTACATTTGCCCCTAATACGCGGAAGGATTGCTTAATACCTTCTTCAAAGTAGGCTTTGGCTGTATTTGGTAAAGTTAGATCACTGTATCTTTGTTTTGCTTCTGCTAACAGGAATTGAACTTCCGATGCAGTCATAATAATATAGGGACGGTTATATTCTCCTTTCACAATTAAGCTCGGCCCTAAAGAACTTGTATTGGCTGGTAAATAGCCAGAGCTCACACCGAATGGAGTGCCGTTATAGTTGGTAACAATCTCTTTTTGTACACTTACACCAGGAGTATTACCATTTTCGCCACCGTTGGCATACGCAATTCGTTTTAGTCTAAGTGTATCATTAGCCGCTTTAAGACCATCAAAAAGAAATTTAGTCAAACGAGGATAATTATTCAATGCTCTTTTTGCTCCGTTGGCGTCGTAACCCCAGCGGTCGTAAATGGGGTTCAATTTTCCAGCAGTGGCTAAATAGAAAGATGACCCTCCCAAACTAACCTCTTCTCCCGTAATAAAGCCTGAGCCTTGGGCTACAATCTTGTTAATTTCTGTTTTGATATAGGCATCTCTACCAGAGATTTTAGACTGACGGATTAAAATTCGCATTTTAAGTGAATTTGCGAACTGAGTCCATTTGGTGGTATTTCCCTTAAAAATAAGATCAGAATTAGCAAAGGCACTCGCAAATGAATTGGCTTTTAAGTCCACAATAGCTTCATCCAACAAAGTGATTAATGATTCATAAACTACTTTTTGGTCATCAAATTTGGGGGCCAAAGACTCTACACCTTTCAACGCATCACTGTAAGGAATGTTACCATACATATCCACCAATTGCTGAAATATCATAGCTTTCATTACTTTGGCAGGGCCTTTCAGGTATTTTTGGTTGTAAGTATCAGCATTGGTGATTACAAACTGATAATCCTGTAAATTGTCATAATACCCATCCCAATAGTTAAAATCACCATTGGTGAAGTTGTATGCAAAAAGAGTAGTACTGATAATATAACCATTACCTTGTGTCCATTGACCAGACCAATATGAGCCAGTTTCATTGGGGTTCATCATGTTAGTTGAGGTCGTATTAAGGGCATTTGTAAATACAAAGCTCGGCGACGCAGTAGGCAAAGAGTTGGGGTTGGTGTTGATGTCGAAAAATGAATCCTTACAAGCACTGCCAACCAACGCAACAAAAGCGAATATGAAGAATGATTTTAATTTCATGTTTAGTCAATTTTGATGTTTACTAAAATGTAAGATTAAGATTTACACCGTACTGACGTACTGGAGGGGTTTGCCCAGTGTTGTTAATACCTTGGCCATTACCAGTAGTAAAACTAAATTCAGGATCAGTGTAGAAATTCATTTTATCCACAATCGTCAGTAAATTTCGACCATATAGCGCGATTGTTGCACCAGAGAAAATTTTCGTTTTAGTCAATAAGCTTTGTGGTAGGCTATAGGATAGATTGATGTCTCTCAATTTGATAAACCAAGCACTATTCACAAAGTTTTCGGAGATTAAGCGATACTGGTCAACCCACAAGGCGTATTCTGGCTCGCGAACTTTAACAGTCGTATTAGGAACAATGTTTGTACCTTCAATGTAGGCAGAATTAGGAAAGATTTGGTCTTCTCTATTGTCAGTCCATTTACCCGAGCCTGTAAAGGTCATTTGGCGCCCTAAGTCACTATACATCACATTGCCACCGCGGTATTCAAAATTGAAGTTAAAAGCAAAATTACCATAATTCACTTTTGAGCCTAAGCCGATAATGTGGCGGGGCAAAGTACCTCCTCTTGGTGAGAGAGTAGTTTGACGTAATGGATAACCCGTAGTTGGGCTAACTAATCGGTAACCTGACCCGTCAGCTGCGTATTGATAACCATCAGTTTTCAACATAGGGAAGCGAGAACCCTTGATAACACTTGTGTTGGCATACGAATAACCTCCAATAATGAATTCATCAATACCAGGATATAACTCGACCACTTTGTTGTCATTATAAGAATAACGAACGCTTGCATCCCAAGAGAATTTGCCACTGCCTCGGGCAATTAGGTATTTTAATTCAGCTTCGTACCCCCAGTTCTTCGTTTCTCCTACGTTGATAAGCAAGTTAGAAAAACCAGTCGTATTAGGTACTTTCACCGTGATTACTTGCCCTTTTGAATTTTGAGTATAGGCCGACACATCTAAGTTGATTCGGTTATTAAATAACTGAAACTCACCGCCAATTTCTGAAGAATAAACAACTTCAGGCTTCAAATTGGCATCAGGTAGAACGTTGCCGACGGTCAAACCTACTGTGTTACCAAAGGGAAAGTTAGCACCATTGTTGTACGATAGATCCAAACCATATAAAGGAATATTATCGTTGGCATTTTTGTTAATGTTCACCCGCAGTTTTGCGTAGTTTAACACGTTGCTTTTAAGTGCAGGGAAGGCGTCGGTAGGAATAAATGAAAGAGCAACACCATAATAGGGGTATGACCAAAAGTCTCTTGGGCGAGTCGGTTTGTAGAAAAGTGAAGTTTGGTCATAACGGAACGTGCCATTCAAAATCAACCAGTTTTTATAATTAGTGGTTAAATCAGCATAATACCCTACGCGACGTTGGAGCGTATTTGATTCACCACCCGTCAATTCCCCTTGACGATTTGAAATGTTATAAACTTCAGGTACAACGACCGAGCTTGAACCAACGGAAATTGACTTGGTATAGCGCTGATAAACACTATGTCCCAAAATCAATTTGTTAGCGAATGAGCCAAAGTCTTTTGTTAACTGAATCTGAAACTCGTTATTCATTACGTTTTCTGTTCCAGAATAATCATTAACCGCTCCCAAGTTGTCAGTAATAGCTCGATAGACACCTTCACCATCACCATCAAAATAAAATGGAGCAGGAATAAATGCCTTCGTTTTTGCCCAGTCAGAGTATAAGAACTTACCGACAGTATTTTTACCCGTTCGGGAGTTGTTCATAATGCCCAGTCGGTTTGTAAATGAAATCCAAGGGGTCGCTTTGTAAGTCAAATTTAAGTTACCACTAATGTTGGCATCCTTATACTTTAGACGGTTGTTATCCACGTTAAAGTATGGGTTGTTATAATAGTCGTTGAAGAAGCCGTTGGGATTCGCAAATTTATTATTCCGCCAGTCTCTCAAGTCAGCAAGTGGCAAGTGGGCAGGTTGGTTAATGACATCATTGTAGAAATCAGACCCTGTTCGGTCATAATTTGCCTGTGTATAACTGGCCGTAAAACCAGCGGTAAGTTTATTATATTCTCGAGTGGCCGATAAACGCGCACCAGTTCTTTCGCTTTTATCGCCAGGAACTATCCCCTGAATCTTTTGATTTTCCAACGACATATAAAATGAACTATTGTCATCACCACCTTGGAAGTTAACTTGGTTATTCATTGAGATACCCGTATCAAAACTTTTACGACGTCCGTTCTTAACGGGAGCGTAAGGTAAAATATACTGAGTTCCATCTTCGACTGTCCGGCCTACCATCCGCATTGATCCATCATACTGATCTCCAAACTGTTGGTTCTCGTAGGTACGCCAGTTCCCTTTCATCCGAACTAAAGGGTCTGCACTGTAGCCAGCTGAACCAAATGCAGGATAATAGTGTGAACCAGAACCATATTTTTCCTGAAACTGGGGTAAGAAGCTGATCTGATCAAAGTTGGTACTGTTTGAGTAGCCCACTTTGATTTTTCCTTTTGCCCCTTTTTTGGTAGTAATGATAAGTGCTCCGTTTATACCCGCTGAACCATACAATGTAGCAGCCTGCCCACCTTTCAAAATGGAAACACTTTCTATGTCGTTGGGATTGATGAGTGCCAATACAGTAGAAGTAGTTTGCATACCATCTAATACTATAAGCGCATCATTATTACCTGTCAAAGAACGAAAACCGCGTAATACGATTTTAACTGACGGGTCAACACTGTTGTTTACGTTGTAAACAGCTAAACCAGTCACTTTTCCCGAAAGAGCTTGTGCCAATTGGGGAGAACGACCAACCGTTACATCATCAGTACTAATTTTTGAATAAGCATAACCAATTTCACGCTGATTCTTACGAATCCCTTGAGCTGTTACTACTACCTCCTGTAATTGGGAAGCATCAGCTACCAACTTTACATTAATCGTGGTTTGAGCTCCCACTTCAATTTCCTGAGTGGCGAAACCAATAAAACTGAAAACCAATTTGGAATTGGCCGGAACTGAAATTTTGTAAGTTCCGTCAGCTTCGGTAGTAGTACCGCGCGAAGCGCCACGCAATGTGATGTTCACTCCAGGTAGGGGTGAACCATCATCAGATGCAGTTACTTTGCCCATAATGGTGCGATCTTGGGCAAATAACGAGAGGCCACAAAATAGCATAGCTACTGCGGCCAGCAGTGTAAACCTTTGTTTCATACGTAACGATTTTTAATTTAGATTAAGAAAACTATCCCAAATGTAAAAATAAATTAATTGTCAAAACAAAAATTTTAATAAACTTTCTTCTGCTTATATAGAAGCTGTTTAAACTTTTATTTTTTAGCCCAAACTTGGTTAAATAATAACTAAGTTTGGGCTAAAACTCAGTTATTAGGTTTTGGTAAATAGCGATCGGAACGAATATAGGTTTAAATAAAGTCTTGAAAATCTGTTTAGAGAAAAGTTTAAATTGCTTACACAACAAAAAACCGTTCACATGAACGGTTTTTTGTTGTGTAAGCAGAATATTAAAGACTATTAAGGATTGGCGATGTCCCAGTTTACCTCAGCTACGGGGCGCTCCAATCGTTCGAGTACTTTCATGCCGGTTACTGGTAAATGGATTTCACCCAATTTATCGTTGCGGCGCATGTCTATCCAGCGATGCCCTTCATAAAATAATGAATAAAGGCGTTCTTTTAAAATAGCATTGATGAGCGCGTCTTTAGTCGTGGCACCGCTATAATCGGTCAAACCAGCCGCTTTACGGATGATGTTGATTAAACGGGTAGCTTCAGTGGTGTTTCCTTGCTGGGCTGCAATTTCAGCACCAATTAATACCAGCTCTTCGTTCCGAATGATGGATACGGGATCGTTAGCTCCTGTATATACATTGGTCAGATACTTAGTAGCATAGGTCAAACCTGATGTGTATGATAGAGCGGATGTTTGTTCTCTTACCTTAGCGGCTACGCGAGTGTCGCCCTTTTCTGCATCATCAATGATTTTCTGAATGGCTACAATTCTTACAGTTGACGTATTTAACAGTGGATTTTGTACATCTGGTGGAGTAGCATTAAAGCTGTGTTTAGGGCCAGTGTTGAGATCGCCTGTTGCACTATAAAACGTTTGAGGTAATAAAGTAGCCGCTTTGTTCCAATCTTTTTGATAGACAGCTACACGCAAAGCAATAGCACGGTTGAACTTCTTGAAATTCGCTGGTGTATTAAAACCCGCGTAGCCCGAAGGAAGTGAAAGCGGAAATGTAGCTCCAGCAGCATCCAACTGCGTCGCTCCTTCATCTAATACTTTAGCAATGCCTGCCAAAGACTCAGTATAGCTAACTGGTTTACTGGGTTTGAAAGGGTCTTCTACATTAAGCCTAATACCGTTGGTATATTGTACATTCAATTGATAAAGCATTGCCAACCCTTTGAAAGTATTTGCTAACCCACGATAGCCATTTTTTTGTTGATCGGTTACCGAAGTGGTAGCATTAAGGGAGGCAATTGTAATATTGGCATGACGTATTGGCAAACCAAA
>JBDHXS010000436.1:0-6168 GCA_039810845.1 Runella sp.
TTCTCCGGAATATGATCGTAAAAGCGGTAATACGAGTAGGAGCAGACTATTTTGATCGTCAGTCTGACTTCTTTCTTATCGGCTCCGGTTCCACGGGAGCATCATTAAAAACGTTTACGCGACAAAGAATCAAAACCGCCTGTCTGGGTTTGGTGAACAAAAGACAACTAAAAGATCTATGAGTAAAAACCCGAATTCCGGACAGCTCGGCACAGGCACTTGGCTGTCTATCGGTTCACCTGTCATTGCTGAATTAGCTTCAGAATGTGGCTTTGATTGGCTATTGTTTGATTTAGAGCACGGTTGCATGACCGAGGCGAGCGTACTGACTAATTTGCAGGCTGCCAAACGAGAAGGTGTCAAACTCATTGTGCGTGTTGGTAGCCTGGATACAGCACTGATTGCCAGAGTATTGGACTGGGGAGCTTCGGGGATTATGCTGCCGCACGTATCCACTGCCGAGCAGGCAGAAGCGTGTGTAAAGGCAATGAATTACCCACCCAAAGGCACACGCGGTTACTCAAGTTCATCACGGGTATTTAAATATGGCCTTAACCTTCAACAAAATCAAGTACTCTTTATCCCGCAAATAGAAGATTACGAAGGAGTTTTAAACGCCGAAGCTATTGCAGCCGTGTCCGGTGTGGATGTTCTTTTTGTGGGTCCGGCTGACCTCAAATTAGACCTTTCAACACGCACTGACCCCGAATCCATGCCTTATGAAAAAGCAATTCAACAAGTAAGCGTAGTTGCAAAAAAATATCAAAAACAGGCCGGTATTTTAGTAAGAAACTCAGAGGATTTACCAACCCTGAAAGAATATGGATTTACATGCTTGGCCATAGGCTCTGATCTTGGATTTATCAGAGAGGGTTTTACACGTATTTCGTCCTTTGTTCAATCTAAGTTAGATTGAACAAAGCAAACGAATCTGTGGTAAATCAAATTTTTACCCGGCTTCAAGGTTAGATTTTACGAAAAACAAGGTCGGTGTTTTCACCGACCTTGGGAAGTTAATAATGAACTTGAAATCAACTTATTTCGCTGCTTCGGTCTCCCGTAAGGCCTTCCGTAAGATTTTACCCACGTTGGTTTTGGGTAGTTCTGTACGAAACTCAATGTGTTTAGGACATTTGTAAGGGGTGAGGTTTTCGCGACAAAACGCCGTCACCTGCTCTTTTGTAAGATTGGGGTCTTTTTTAACCACAAAAATCTTAACGGCTTCAGTGGTTTTTTCGTCGGGAACACCGATACACGCTACTTCCAATACGCCAGGACATTGAGCCACCACATCTTCTATTTCATTGGGATATACATTGAAGCCCGACACCAACACCATGTCTTTCTTTCTGTCCACAATCTTGAAATAACCGTCCGAATCCATCACACCAATATCGCCCGTCTTAAACCATTGGCGGCCATCGGCAGGGTCAGTAAACATAACTTTGGCCGTTTCATCGGGGCGATTATAGTAGCCGGGCATAACTTGAGGGCCAAAGGCGCAGATTTCGCCTGCTTCCCCTACGTCAGCCCAAGTGTCGTCTTCCCTTAAAATACGCATTTCCGTACTTGGGAAAGGAATTCCGATGGTACCCACTCGGTTGTTGGCCGGGTGCAGCGGATTGGCACTTAATACGGGCGAAGTTTCGGATAAACCATACCCTTCCGTGGGTAGATTGCCCGTAAGATTATACCACCGTTCGGCTACCACTTTTTGGAGTGCCATGCCACCTGCCGAAGTAATTTTCAACTGACTGAAATCTATTTCTCCAAATTTAGGATTGTTCATCAGTCCGTTATAGAGTGTATTTAAGCCTGTAAAAACGGTTACTTTGTATTTCTTCAAATCTTTGATGAAAGCTTCCATATCACGCGGATTGGTGATAAGCAGGTTCATCCCGCCGTTTTTGAGAGCAGATAAGGCATTGCAAGTCAGGGCATAAACGTGATATAAGGGCAGCGCTGCTACAAGGACGTTAGGGTGGCCATTAGGAATAGTATCCAACATAGGGCCTAAATAAATACAATTGGCTTCTACGTTGGCTACGATGTTGCGGTGGGTCAGCATCGCTCCTTTCGACACGCCCGTGGTACCGCCCGTGTATTGAATAAAAGCTAAATCTGTATTTTTCACAACAGGTTTTTGATACGACATCGAAGCCCCTTTACTCAACGCATCC
Source organism: Runella sp. (assembly GCA_039810845.1). Taxonomy (GTDB): domain Bacteria; phylum Bacteroidota; class Bacteroidia; order Cytophagales; family Spirosomataceae; genus Runella. Next base: position 2,181 of record JBDHXS010000436.1, read on the forward strand.
CCAAACGATTGGGCGGTGGGTAGGTCGTAAGCAGGAACCATTTTTTTTACACGTTTGACTACAAAATTGACAATCTGCTTTTTAGGAAAGCCCAATAAATCGCCGATTTGAGTTACAAAAACATGTTGAATATTGGTTTGGGGCAATACTTTTTCGAGGTTAGCAGCAAAGTTGGCCAAAATAACAATGGCTTTTGCTCCTGAATCTTTGAACTGATGCTCCATCTCACGTGGTGTATAAAGCGGATTGGTATTGACCACTGTCAGTCCTGCTCGTAAAGCCCCAAACATCGCAATAGGATATTGCAATACATTCGGCATTTGGATGGCAATACGGTCTCCTTTTTCAAGACCAATACTTTGGAGGTAGGCAGCAAAATTTCTGGACTGCTGGTCCAATGTGGCATAGGTGATTTCTTTCCCCATGCAAGCATAGGCTTTTTGGGAAGCATATTTTGTGAATCCTTGGTCTATCATTTCTAACAAAGAAGGATAAATGTCTGGATTGATTTCGTAGGCCATACCAGCAGGGTAAAATTTTAGCCAAGGAAAAGTATTAATAGTAACAGCCATTGGGTTTTAGGTTGATGTTAAGAAAAAATTGTACACTACAAAGATATAAACGAACGATTGCCCACTAAGGTATTCAATTTATTTTTCGATGAGAAAATTTTTAAACTAACGTTTTTTTGGGAAGTTTTTCGTAAATAACGGCTAAATAACTCCGAATTATTCATGAAAGGCTACTTCTTCTCATTAATTTTTATCACTTTCCACTCTTTTGGCCAAATCAATCCTCAAAACGTCACCATCGCGCGAGATCAATGGGGTGTACCGCATATTTTTGCGAAAACCGACCCCGAGGTGGCCTACGGGTTGGCCTACGCCCACGCCGAAGATGATTTTAAAACTATTCAACTCATTTGCCTACCCGCCAAAGGAAAATTGGGCAAACATCTCGGAAAACAGGGAGCTTCCGTTGATTACGTGGTAGAACTTCTGCATGCTCCTGAGCTGGTCGCTGCCGAATACGAAACCACGCTGTCGCTGGATTTTAAACAAGTCATCAATGGCTACCTGCAAGGACTTAATGACTATGCGGCTCGTCATCCTGAAGAAGTTTTGGTAAAAGGTATTTTTCCGCTTACACCGCAAGATTATTTTAAAGGTGTGGTCTTGTCTTTGGCAGTCATTTCGGGTGTGGATGGCACCTTACAGCAGATTTTCGGCGGAAAAGTGCCGACTCTGGATTTTCTGAAAGCGGCTGGTTCCAACGCCATTGCCATCCACAAAAGTAAAACCACAGATGGACAGGCATATTTGGCCATCAATTCCCACCAACCACTCGAAGGCCCTGTGGCTTGGTATGAGGCACATCTGTGCAGCGAAGAAGGATGGAATATTTTGGGAGGGCTTTTCCCTGCTGGCGCTACTGTATTTCACGGTGTCAACGAGCATTTGGGATGGGCGCATACGGTGAACGGACAGGATAAGATAGATGTCTATCAGTTGGAAATCAATCCAGCCAATAAACATCAGTATCGTTTTGATGGACAATGGGTTGACTTAGAAAGCAAGTCGGTGAAACTGCGGGTAAAAGGCGTTCCGTTTCCGATTAAAAAGAAGACCTATTGGTCAAAATACGGAGCTACGGTGGTTACCAAAAAAGGTGTATTTTCGATCAGAACAGGATCCAATTTGGACTTGCGCGGTGTAGAACAATGGTATAGAATGAATAAAGCCCGTTCGTTTTCAGAGTTTTATCAGGCCCTCACCATGACTGCTATTCCTGGATTCAACATTGTTTATGCCGATGCCGACACGATTTTTTATGTAAGCAACGGTAAAATGCCTCTGCGCGACCCTGCTTACAATTGGAAAAGTACTCTGCCTGGCAATACCTCCAAAACGCTGTGGACGGCCTATCATCCACTCAAAGATTTACCCCAGTATGTCAATCCGTCAGGCGGGTATTTGTTTAACATGAATCATACACCCTTCAACGCTACAGCGCCTGCTGACAATCTTAAAGCTTCCCAATTTGACCCTACAATGGGCTATGAAACGTTCGATAATAATCGCAGTGCACGCTTTGTAGAGTTGATGCAAAATGCAGAAAAACTTGACTATGAAACCTTCAAACGCTTCAAATACGATGGAAAGCTGCCTCAAAAATTATATTATCCAATTGATGTTAATCCCTTTTTTGTACTCAACTCGTCCGAATATTCGGATGTCAGCGACTTTATTGAAATACTTCAGCAATGGGACCGCAGTACAGGAATGGAGAGTAGAGGTGCGGCTATTTTTCTGGGCGTTTATACGTATTTGAAAAATCATCCGTCTTCCAAAAATCAGCTTTCTGTTGAAGAGTGTGTCGCTATTTTGCGTTTTGTAAAAGCTGATTTTCAAAAACATTTTGGCCGAACGAACCTTAGTTTAGGAGATTATCAGAAACTCGTACGCGGTACGTACGAGCTGCCCGTTTGGGGACTGCCAGATGTTATTACTGCTATGCATTCTGGGACTCACTCAGGTGGGAAACTAAAAGTGCAGGCGGGAGAATCGTACATTGAACTCGCGCGTTTTGAAAAAGGGAAACTACCTGTTATTGAAACGGTCAACTGCTTTGGTGCCTCTAATCATCCAGACAATCCCCATTACGCAGACCAAATGGAATTGTTTCTTCAACAAAAAACCAAAGTGATGACTTTAGATAAAACGACAGTCTTGAAAGAAGCGAAGCGGGTATATCATCCAGGAGAATAGAAGAGCTTGGAATATGGAAAGTGTCCTGTGTCTTCGTGGTTGAAAAAATAAATACTATTTCTTAAAGTAATTTCCCAAGCTGTACGTCTATTCAGGCAACCACTTACATTTAACTTGGCACAGGCAAAAACCAATATCGTACAAACCATCAAAAAGTACAGCAAACAGTTGTTTGGCTTCATTCGTCAGCGTGTCAACAGCGACGAAGATGCCGAAGATATTTTGCAGGATGTATGGTATCAATTGAGTAGTCAGCCAGAAGTGGAAGCGATTGAACAGGTAGGGAGTTGGCTGTATCGCGTGGCCCGAAATCGGATCGTGGATGGCTATCGCAAACAGCGCCCCGAGCGGTTGGAAGATTATGGCTACGAAGATGAGGAAGGAGAAGTTTATTTTACCGACCTCCTGATGGCCGATGATGGAACGCCCGAAACGGAATACTTGCGAGAGATTTTTTGGCAGCAATTGATGGACGCCCTCGGTGAACTTCCCGAAAATCAGCGTCAGGTATTTGTGTGGAATGAACTGGAAGACGAGACGTTTCAACAGATTTCGGATCGTACTGGCGAAAATATCAAAACCCTTATTTCGCGCAAACGCTATGCTGTACAACACCTGCGTCAGCGCTTGGGAAGTTTATACCAGGATTTGGTGGAAAGCTAAAGGCCAGTTGGTCAATTTTCTTGAAGAGAGACATTTTGAACAAAAAAATAATACTTGTAGGAGCATGAGAAGACACCCTAATTACAGATCTCGTTTTTTACTTTTTCCCTTATTTGCGGTGGCTGCAGTCCTGCTGATGGGAGTAGTGGTCAGATTTCTGTGGAACGCAATTCTACCCGCATTGCTGGGTGTTACCATTATTTCCTATTGGCAGGCAGTGGGCTTGTTGGTGCTGTGCCGCATTTTGTTTGGTAATTTTGGCCGTAGCTCCATGGGGGGAAATCCGCGCTGGAAAAATAATGAAGGTACGCGAATGGGGCCTCCTTGGCGCGAAAAATGGGCTAATATGACCGATGAAGAACGCGCCAAGTTGAAAGAAGAATGGCGAAGACGTTGCCAAAAATAAAAATCTATAATTTTTCAAAATTCTTTAAAGTAATTTCTGAATTCATTCGTCATCCTTATTGTACAGTATTTGTACACAAAATTTAAAACCAATTTACAGCTATGTTTACGCAAGTATTAAGAGTCATTGGGGCTGGGCTTCTGGGTGGCTT
>JBDHXS010000437.1:0-6161 GCA_039810845.1 Runella sp.
AAATTTGGATTGGTTTCCTGCTAATAGAATATCGGTTTTTCCATCTCCATCAAAATCGCCTGCAACAATGGCGTAAATGGGAGAGGTTTGTGCAGCCAAAGGCAGTGCTTGAAACGTCAGCTTTCCTTTGTCGTTCCATAAAATGCCCGATTGGGTTTCATTGAGCATTAATTTGGTGGCGCGAGCCAACCCATCCTTTCCCAATACTTCTTCAGCAGTGGCAGCGGCGTATGATTTATAGTCGATGAAACGCTTACGCAGTGGCACTAATTGCTCCAAAGCTTCATCTCTTCCCGCCAAAGGATACGCTTTGCCTTGATTAAAATAAGCAATAAACGGGTCAAAACGACCATTTTGGTCAAAATCATCATAATAAAGTGTAATAGGCTGCTCAACAGTTGCTTTCAATGGCGTATTTAAACCCAAATTTCCTACCACAAAATCCAGATCACCATCATTGTCCAAATCAGCAGCGGCAATACGATTCCAAAGCCCAGAAGAGGTATTTAAGATTTGGGGTTTAGGGCTTACTGTTTTTAAGTCTATGGTTTGAATGGGTTTCCATTCGGCGGCAACGATAATTTCGGGGGTTTTATCTTGGTTTAAGTCAGCCGTTACAACATCAGTAACTAAGCCCAAATCCCACTTTTCAGCTATCTCAAAATGCCCTTTCCCGTCATTTCTTAACAAAAAACTTTCACTTGAATAGGGAAAATTTCCCGACTGAACACCCCCACCCAAAAACAAGTCCAAGTCTCCGTCAAGATCGGCGTCAAACGCTTCTACACAGGCTTTGTTAAGCATAATTTCAGGCACCTGTCTCATTGGACTTTGACTAAATTTGCCTTTGCCATTGTTGAGATACAAGCGGTCTTGAAGCAACGCAAATTCAGTGTTGTACTCGCCTGCAACTACATATAAATCTAAATCTTTATCTCCATCTGCATCAAACAAAACCGCATCACGGTCTTCAAAGGCTTTGTCAGCTTCAAAAGCAGATTGAGAACTGTGTTTGAAATCTCCATTTTTTATTTGTAGAAACAATTGCCCCGCTTGACCCGTAGCCCCCCCCATGTAAATATCCTCCAATCCATCTCCATTCACGTCTCCTTTTGCCATACGCGGTCCACCATAAGAATAAAGATAGGGTAGCAGAATTTGGGTATTGAAGTCAATCAATTGATTCTCCTGATGGGTATAATTAAGGGTATTGGTTGCTTCAAAAATGGGGCTGATTTGAGGTAAAAGCAATGCAGGGTTAAAAGGCGTGGCATTTTTTTCTTCTGTTATGTGTATTTTATTAAGTGCCACTTTCGTCAACAACTGACTTTTATTACTAGGCCAAAGCACCCGAATCGAATCTATTTTGGAAAATTTCCCAAGCCCAAAGTGAAGATCATCGTACATGCAAGACTGAAAACCTCGCGTAGGCGTAAACTCTTGATATTGTACTTGGCCGTTAGTGTATAGATACACTTTAGCACCCACCCCAAAGGTATTTCCTCCTTGGCCTTTCAACTTGATTTTGATAAAGTTTTGTGGATTACGCTCCTGCTGATGGTTTTGATAGAACCTCGCAGGTTCATTGGTATTGGAAGTGATAAGGTCAAGGTCTCCATCTTTGTCAAAGTCAGCATAAGCAGCACCACATGCAATGGTATTATGCTCAAATCCCCATTCTTTGACTTTGTTGGAAAACTGAACCCCTCCTCTCTGAGGGAGGTGAGTTTCATTTTTAAAAATATAATGATGCGTAGGCGTAGCTGGCATTTTTTTGAGGTGTTCCAACAACGATTTGGTAGATTTTTGCCCTTCGCCTTTCATCTGCTCATCTGCGTAGTATTTCACAAAATCTAAGTCGGTATAATCACGCACAAAGCCATTGGAAACAAACAAATCTTTCAGCCCGTCATTGTCAAAATCAGCCAGCAACCCTGCCCAACTCCAATCCGTAGCTTGGACGCCAGCGAGTTGACCGATTTCGGAAAACCCCACCCCTAGGCGCTCCCCTGTAGGGAGGGACTTATTGTTCCCCTCCCTCAGAGGGGAGGGGCTAGGGGTGGGGTTATTCACCTGCAACATATTCCGCATATTTTGCCAATGAAACCCATTTTCGAGCATGGCTTGCTGCACGTTCCAGTTATCGGGCCATGAGAGGAGTTTTTGGCGACGATTATCTTCGGGCAGCATATCTGTCGTAAAAATATCGGGTAAGGCATCGTTATTGACATCGGCAATATCAACGCCCATTGCCGAAAACGAAAAATGCCCCATCATCTCTTTTCCACGTTCCGAAAACGTGCCATTGCCGTTGTTGAGGTAAGCATAATATTCCTCCACATAATCATTGCAAACATACAAATCAGGCTTATTATCGCCGTTGAAGTCGCCAGTAGCTATACCCAGCCCGAACCCCAGCGCGATGCTAATAATACCTGCCTCACGAGTGACGTCGGTAAAACGCCCCCTATCATTCCTATACAGTCTATCTCCCGCATCAGCGTCAAATTCTTTTTTGAGGTAAGCTGCTTCTTTGCGTTGGTAGCCGCGTAGGTTATGAGTCAAGACAAATAAATCTAAATCGCCGTCGGTATCGTAATCAAAGAATAAACCTTGAGTGGAATAGCCGGCATCAGCAATGCCATATGCTTCGGCTTGCTCGGTAAACCCCACCGCGCGGCGGTCCGTCCCTTCCCCTCCCCTCTTAGAGAGGGAGCCATTATTGATAAACAATTGATTTTTACGTTTTTCAGCAGGAAAATTGCCCGAATAACATACATAAATATCCAACCAGCCATCTGCATTGACATCGGCAAGTGTGACACCCGTTTTCCAACCCTCAATACGACCCTCTACACCCGCTTGCTGGGTAATGTCTTCAAAGCCTAAATTCCCTTTGTTAAGGTATAGCTTATTAGCAACTTGGTTTCCTGTAAAATACACATCTGGCAATCCATCATTGTTAAAATCTCCCACGGCTACACCACCGCCGTTGTAGAAATATTCGTAGGCCAAAATATTAGATGATTCTGTCTCAGTGAGGCGATTTTCAAAAGAAACCCCTGTTTTAGAAGCGTCAAGGCGTTCAAAAAGTGTGGAGTTTGATTGACAACCATTCAATAATAAAAATGGCAACAGAATCAATATCCAAGCGTACTTCATCATTAGGTTAGTGTTTTTAGAAGGCCAAAAATAAGATACTATCGGTAATATTCTAAACAATCATTTTTCCTAAATCAACAGGTGCCGAATAATCAAAAATGTTCTTTATCAGTTCAAAACTCAAAAGAAGCGTTTATTTTTGCCAGAAATCTACTGTTTCTCTAATGCATCTTGCATTTACTATCTGTACCCTCAGTCATCTGGCACAAGCCAAAACTATGGCTGATAGCTTAGTTAAGTATAACTCTGGTTATAAAGTTGTTATTGGTCTTTTTGATAAAATTGATAACCGAGATGTCTCTTCTGTTAAGAACTACGTGCTTGTCGAAATCAATGGTGAACAAATTCCTGGTTTTGAACAGCTATTTGACCGTTATACTCCTTTTGAATTAAGTTGTTTGGCCAAGCCATACTTAGCAAGCTGGTTGTTGAAAAAATATCCTCAAGTCCAAAAGCTCCTTTATTTTGATTCTGATATTCTGTTTTTTGGCCAAGTTAATTGTATTGAAGAAGATTTAGAGAATCATAATATTGTACTTACTCCCCATGTCCTTCAGCCCATCACGGGAGAGGGTCGTCCAAGTCTTCGTAATTTTCTCAATGCGGGTCTTTATAATGGCGGTTTTTTTGCAGTTCGTCGTGGAGATGAAACCCTGAATTTCCTAAACTGGTGGCAAGACCGTGTTTGGCACGAAGGTTACCTCAATTTTGCCGAAGGAATGTTTGTGGATCAATTATGGCTCAATTACGTACCTTTATTTTACCCCAATGCACTCATTAGTAGGCACCCTGGCTATAATTTGGCTTATTGGAATATGCACGAAAGGAAAGTAAGCCAAAAAAAAGACGGTTTTTGGGTTAACGAAAAGTACCCTTTGGTATTTTTTCACTTTAGTGGTTATCTGCTTACAAATCCCGATCACTTGTCTGTTCATCAAGACAGATACAGTTTTGCTAATAGACCTGACGTAAAGCCACTCTATGACATTTATAAGCAAGCGTTACTCGACAACAGCGACAGTGAATTTAAAAGTTTACCTAATGCCTATCATAATCCTTCGTATTTTTACCAAAAAAATAAAGCATTTAGACGGGTTTTGATAGCAGGGTGTAGGCGTTTGTTGCGGTTACTTAATGCATAATTTTTATTTCATTAAATTTTCTTCGATAGTATGTCCACCAATAAAGTACTGATTTCCGTAGCCCTGTGTACTTATAATGGAGAACAGTTTTTATCGGAACAATTAGAAAGCCTAAAATGCCAAACAAAGCTCCCTGACGAGTTGATTGTATGTGATGATGGCTCGACAGATAGCACCGTAGCTTTAGTTGAAAAATTTTCTCAGAATGCTCCTTTCAAAGTTCGGGTTTTTATCAATCAACAAACCTTGGGAGTAACTAAAAACTTTGAGAAGGCCCTAACTTACTGTGAAGGAGAATATCTGTTTTTATGTGACCAAGATGACATCTGGCAAGCTGAAAAAATTGCCCAAATGACTGCTTTTTTGGAACAAAACCCTTTAGTAAATGTGGCTTTTTCGGATGCTTTTTTGGTCAACGAAAAAGCTATTTCTCTTCAAGAACGGCTCTGGGATATAGTGAGATTATACCCGCCTCAACTGGCACAATGGCGTAAAGGCAAAAGTATTGAATTGATGCTTATTGGCAACCGGGTAGCAGGTTGTACGATGACACTCCGTAGGTCTTTTTTACAAAAAATTGCTCCTTTTCCTACCGATGTACCTAACTTCTTGCACGATACTTGGATTGCGTTTGTAGCCTCTATACTAAACCAAATTCAGTTCGTTTCAACACCGCTTGTCAAATACCGTCAACACCCATCGCAGCAAGTAGGAACCCGTCCGAAAAATCTAACTGCCTTGACTCTACGTGAGCGACTCAATCGACCCCACGAGGAAAAATTAGCTCCCTTTCAAAAACAACAACAAGAACTGAGCAGACTTTATCAACATCTTCAAAGGGTTGTTCCGAATGACAATAAAAACCTAAAACTCGTTGCTGAAAAGCTCCATTTTCTGACTGTTAGAGCCAATTTGCCCAACAACCGACTGTTTAGGATTACTCCTACTTTCAGGGAATGGATCAAAGGAAATTATCACCGATTTGCCGACCAAGATACGACAGCTACTGGTGTTTTTTTGACTGCTTTAGGCGATGTTTTGGAGTAATTTTCTATCTTCGCCAATCACCAAAACATCAACAACTTTGAAAAAATCTATTTTCCTTCTCTTCTTTATCACAACTATCTCCTTTGCCCAAACCCGTGAGGACTCGGTGATGATTCGTAAGATTTATGACGAAGCCCTTAGTAATGGCCAAGGCTATGAATGGTTAAGGTATTTGTGCAAACAAATCGGTCCACGCCTCAGTGGCTCCATAGGTGCACAAAAAGCTGTGACATGGACTCAACAAGTGATGGAACAGCAACAGTTTGACCGCGTGTTTTTGCAAGATGTGAAAGTCCCACATTGGGTACGCGGCACTAAAGAAGAAGCCTATATCAAAGTGGGTAAGCAGAAAACTAAAGTCCCCACCGCTGCATTAGGGGGTTCGGTAGCCACTGCACCCAAGGGAGTAGAAGCCGAAGTGATTGAAGTAAAAAGCTTTCAAGAACTACGAGCGTTGGGCAAAGAGAAGGTAAAAGGCAAGATTGTGTTTTTTAACCGCCCCATGGACCCTACCAAACTCAATACTTTTGAAGCCTACGGCGGCGCAGTAGAACAACGAGCCAACGGTGCCACCGAAGCAGCCAATTTAGGGGCCGTAGGAGCTATTGTACGTTCGGTAACTACGTCTTTGGACGATTTTCCACACACAGGAAGTATGCGATATGGCACGGGCGTCCCGCTTATTCCAACGGCTGGAATTAGCACCAATGCCGCCAATTTATTGAGTCAAAAACTGAAGGAGAATCCCAATCTTACTTTTTATTTCCGTCAAAACTGTGAGACACTCCCCGATGCCGACTCGCATAATGT
>JBDHXS010000438.1:0-6148 GCA_039810845.1 Runella sp.
CTTCCATGCCACGCTCTACAATCAGACCTTGAATCCGTCCTTGTTCATTTTTCGCCCACACCACCGCCACATGAGCCACGGGTGAATTGGTAATCCACATTTTTGAACCATTTAGAATAACGTGATCACCAGCATCTTCAAAATGGGTCAGCATACCGCCTGGATTAGACCCATGATTGGGTTCGGTTAAACCAAAACAGCCAATCATCTCACCTGAAGCCAGAAGAGGTAAGTATTTCTGACGTTGTTCTTCGGAACCATACGCATAAATAGGCCACATCACCAACGAGCTTTGAACCGAAACCGTAGAACGCATCCCCGAATCACAACGCTCAATTTCTTGGGTCATTAAGCCATAAGAAATATAGTCCAAACCACCGCCCCCATACTCTACGGGAAGTGTCGGTCCAAAAGCACCGATTTCTGCAAAATTTTTGATAAGATATGCTGGAAACTCACCACGTTGAGCATAGTCTTCAATAATAGGTCGTACATCACGATTCATCATTTGATGAACCGCATCACGCACCAACTTATGCTCTTCCGTCAATAAGTCATCAATTTGGTAAAAGTCTGTATTTGTCGTAGTTGTTGATAAAGTAGTACTCATGATTTTTGGATGGGGGAGTTTTGCGGGCAAAATTACCACAAAATCCACCCAAAACCACAAAAAAGTCTCCAAAGCTGTAACCAAATTCTTGTCCTAATCGTTACTAAATCATACTTTTGAAGTAAAACTGACACTACTGTATTTTGTGGAAACGTTTTTGCTGATTTTTTTACTGATTCCGTATTTTGTGATTCGGTACCATTTAACTGATCACGATACCCCTACCGAAAAAGACCGAAAAAGGTTATCGGAAGGAATTGAATTGTTTGAAAAACAGGCATATACCGAAGCTCATACGTATTTTGATAAGAAGATAAAAGAATACAGGAAGTCAGCTATTGCTTATGCGTATCGGGGTAAATGCAATTTGAAAGCCGAAAATTTATACTCTGCCCTGTATGATTTTTCGGAAGCATTGAGTTTTGACAATACCCTTCCAGAAATACATCTGGATAAAGGAATCGTACTCTACCATCTGGCCGAATACAACAATGCTTTTTTATCTTTTGACAAGGCCGTCTGGTTTTCACGCGGCGAAGCACCTGAATCGTTGCGTTGGCGAGCGTTAGCTCGACTGAAATTACATCAACTTTCTCAAGCAGAACAGGATCTTTCCAAAGCTGTCGAACTTGGAGACGAAGATGCTGCTTATGTATTGAGCCGCCCCCCATTTCTACGAAAAGTAAAAGTATAAATCTCTTTTTCGATAAAGCCTAACAACTTTTTTCAAAAGGTTGTTGTTACTACTTTCGCAACACAAACCATCCTTACAACAGTAATTAGAATTTAGCTATCTTATGCTTGAAGTAACTCCTGATAATCAATTGAAACGTCTCATCATTGTGGGTGACCGCGTACTCATCCGTCCCAAAAATCCCGTTGACCAAACACCTACTGGGCTGTATCTGCCTCCTACTGTTACCGAAAAAGAGCAGGTACAAAGCGGTTATGTTATCAAAGTAGGACCTGGCTATCCCATTCCCGCAGCAGTGGAAGATGAGCCTTGGAAAGAAACCGAAGAAAAAGTAAAATACATGCCTTTACAAGCTCAAGAAGGCGATTTGGCCATTTATCTCCAACGCAATGCCATTGATGTGGTTTACAACAATGAGAAATACGTCATTGTACCACAAGCTTCTATTTTGATGTTGGAACGAACTGAAGATTTATTTAGTTAACATACGCTCTGTGTCTCTCTGTATCTCCATGATTAATTTTTTAAACCACAAGGACGCCTGCTTCAAAGAAACGGAGGGACACAGAGAAAATATATGTCTTATTCTTCTCCCCGCATCCATTTCATTTTTTCGTAAGGAATATCTTGTTCAATTTCTTTACGTACCAACTCCACAATTTCCTCCACACTCAGCGAAGGATCATAGCGACGGGGAGCTTTAAAACGAACCGTTAATGTTGTATTGCGTTTTTTGAAGCGAAGACCTTTTTTATCAAATGCCCGACGAAACCCATTGATAACCACGGGCACTACCAGTGGGCTATTATCCTGAATCAAATGTCCCGTTCCTTTTCGCAACGGTGCGTACGGACTGGTAGTTCCCTGCGGAAAACTCACTACCCACCCGTGGGCAAGCGCTTGAGCCACTTTATCTCCCGCCGACGAATCGCGCTCGCGTTTCACATTTTTCCCTTCGGCTCGCCACGAACGCTCTACGGTAAGAGCTCCTCCCAGTGCGAATAATTTGGGGACAATACCTGCTTTCATGGTTTCGCTGGCCGCGATGTAATAACTCCGCGCCCGAGGTGCTAAGAGATAGAGCGGCGGCACAATCGTACTCTTAAAACCCCACTTGACACTCGAAAAAATGTGGTAAAACGAAATAACATCCGCAAAATAAGTTTGGTGATTCGATAGGAACAAAACGTCGTGTTCAGGAAGGTTTTCCAAGTGTTCTATCCCTTCAATCTGTGTTTTATTGACAACCGTAAAGCGCCAGTAGGTAAACCATCCAATAACCGAAATCATTAAGCGCTTGATAAGCAATGAATTACCGAAAGGGTCTCGCTCCAGTAAGCCTAAAAAATCGAGCCAAGCAAGCCATTTGGGAAGATAACTATACCGAGTAGCAGGTCGGTCGGGTGTCATAATTACGGGGGTTGTACTACTTTCGACTCCGTAAAAGTAATAGAAGCCTGTAAAATTGCAAGAAAAAAGTCGCCAAATGATTTCACTCAAGTTGGCGACTTTTTTAAAGTGTAAACAAGGCCGCCTACACGGTGTAAAATCAATTTATGTCTTTCCTATTCTCTAAATGATTTAATTGAGAAGTTAAACCAATTCAGTAATTGTATGATTTACCAAAAATTGGTCAAGCAACACATTGAAGCGTTCGGGGTGCTCCATCATAGGAGCGTGACTACATTTATCGATGAAGTATAATTCGGAATTAGAAATCAGACGATTGAACTCATGGGCAACGTGCGGTGGCGTGATGGTATCGTTCAAGCCCCAAACCAACAGCGTTGGCGCTTGAATTTTATACAAGTCTTTCGCTACGTTGTTACGTTGCGCCGACTTGGCAATACCTACAATACTCATGCATTTAGGAATGCTCGATGTAGTTTCAAATACTTCGTCAATCAACTCTTTGGTCGCTACCTTGGGGTCATAAAACGTATAGGCCACGCGTTCGGAGATATACTCATAACTTCCACGTTTAGGGTACGACCCCCCCATACCATTTTCAAATAGCCCAGAGCTACCCGTTAACACCAAACGTTTGATTTGTTCGGGATTCTTTAAGGTGTAAAGGATAGCAATATGTCCTCCCAATGAATTACCAATCAAGGTCAAATCATTCAATTTTTGGGAAACTACAAACCCTTCAGTGAAGGCAACCAGTGCTTCTAATCCAGCTTCACGCGGATTCATTTCATAGATAGGAAGCATCGGAATAACAATTCGGTAGTTTTTACTGAAGTGCGTAATGACCCCATCCCAGTTGCTCAACGCGCCAAAAAGCCCGTGCAACAGCAGCAATACATCTCCCTGACCTTCGTCAATGTATCGGTACCCGTCAGATTCTTTTATCAAGTAGCTCATAATCAATGGATAAGGTTCGTATTTATGGGATAAATCAAAGGAAAAATGAAAGATTTCGATTGAATTTCAAACGCGTTGGTTGCAAATATAGTTTATTTCATTTCAACCTATTTATAATATTTTCGTTAAACAAGGAATAATACCACACTTTCTAAACGAAAGTCAAATTTTACAACTATTTGTAAATAAAGGGTTTAAATGCAACAATCAATTAGTATGCAAACATAACAAAATTGTACTTTTTTGATTCACTATTGAGTAAAAATATTTTTAAGGCTTAACTTACAGACTTACAGCGCCGTTGAAACCAAAAAGTTACGATTTACGCAAAATAAAAAATGGCCGTGTTTCCACCGCCATTTTAGCTGATATTGCGTATAGAGTATTTATAGAGCGATAATTATTGGGCCATTAACCAATTAACAGATAACGATTAACAAATGCGTAAGCACTTAAGCTTTTGCTTCTGGCAACAAATTCTTTTGTTTAAGAATACGCTCAAAAAGACGCAAATCATGCTCTGAGTTAAAAACTGACGTTGGGAAGTGTAAAAACTGCCCCCGTGCCATTACCAACACGTATGACTCTTTGTACTTATAAGCACTTTTGATTTGATCCCACTGCATGATACCCCCTTCTTTTGGGTTGGTTTTTACTAAGATTTGGCGACTGTCAATTTCGTATAAGTATTTATCAAACAATTGTTTATACTGCTCTAACTGGGTTACCCCCGTAAATTGTACCCACCAAAACCCAACGTACAAAGCGGCACCCAGAATGATGACAATGTATCCCCAAATATTAGGATACACACCCGTAATTCCCAAAATTGCGTTGACCAACAAAAGTCCCAAAGGGACAAGTGTCCACACTTTTTGCTGTTCCCACGTCTGACGCAAGGCTATGCGTACGTACTCTTTTTTGTCCAACGCAAACTTTTTAGTCTTCACCGCCAAAGGTGAAGTGGGCATTTGATAAACAGGCTGATGCTTATTAACCGGAACTTTTGCCATATTTGAAGAATAATTCGATTGATTTTGTTGTTAAACGATTCACAAAATTAGGAAATAAAATGAAACCCATCCTGTTTTTATTGTTGCTAAATCTATCCGTGCTCTACGCCCAAACACCGAATGATTCTCTTGTACTACACCAAGCCCAATGGAAAGTCCAGGAAATCCGCGAAGGTATTCATTGGAAAAGCATTCATTTTCAAAATCGTGAATTGTTTAACGCTAATCAAAGCATCAATGTGCTGGAAATTCCATGGCGAAGCCACCGCTTGAAATGGGGCATTGCCACGGCCGACTCATTGAACAAAAAAGACAAAACCAAAGGTCAATTGCGCCCAACGAGCAAAATTGCCCAAGAAAACAAAGCTCTTGTCGCCGTAAATGGAGGATTTTTTGACGTAAAAAATGGAGGCTCGGTCGATTTTATCAAAGTGAATGGGCAAGTGACCGACACCACGCGTTTTAAAGTAGGAGCCAAAGCCACTTTTCACGGCCAAGCCGCCATCGTCCTGCACCGCAACCGCCTTCGGATTCTCAAAGGACAACCGACGGTGGGTTGGGAATACGCCCTTCCTTACGACAATGTAATGCTTTCGGGACCTCTACTTATTTTGGATGGCAAAAATGAAATACTTTCTAAAAACGCCTTTAACGACAACCGCCACCCGCGCACCTGCGCCTGCGTAACGCATGACAAAAAAATATTGCTCCTAACCATAGACGGCCGCACTTCCGAATCCTACGGTCTGAATTTATCCGAACTCACCTTTTTGGCCCGCCAACTCGGCTGTCGCGATGCCATCAATCTCGACGGAGGCGGCTCTACCACCATGTGGATTGCCGAAAAAGGCGTAGTGAATTATCCATGTGATAATAAGAAATTTGACCACGAGGGGGAAAGGGCGGTGAGTAATGCGTTGGTGGTTAGAAAGCGAAAAAGTAACTTATAGGAAACCTAATAGACAGAATCAGTGACATACTAAAACGTGTATATGCGATTTAAACAAACAGCTATTTCCATCATCCAATGAAATTCAGTGTAAGCGATTTTAGTATTTTGATGGGGGGAGCCATTGCGCTTTTGGTGGCCATAGGCGTTTGGTTACGAAATAAACAACAGTCGTCCGTCGCGAACTATTTCCTCATCGCTTTTTTGCTCAACTGTTTCATCAGCATTTTCTTCAAAAATCTGTATTTCAATCGGTTATTTGAACACTTCCCCCATTTACTAAAGCTCAATCACCCACTCGGATTACTGCGCCCTGTCAGCTTCTATCTGTACTTTTACTTTTTGTTGCGCCCGCAAGCAAGGTGGTCAAAAATTCAGTGGCTGCACTTTGCTCCTACGCTTCTCTTGCTTGTTTATACCTTGCCTTTTTATGCACTAAGCGCCCGCGACAAAGTGCTTGTTTTTCAGCAAGCCCTCTCCGACCCTGCCCCCAACTTTTTGGCATTTGCGGGCAT
>JBDHXS010000439.1:0-6131 GCA_039810845.1 Runella sp.
TAGGGCTGGTAGTTGGGTTTATGTTTACCAAAGCTGTATTTATTTTAGTCGGTCCCGCATTGTTATTCTTGGTACCCAAACCGCTCAGATGGATTACTTCGGCAGCAATTATCGGAGTCATTTGTCTGGCGGTGTTGGTACATTATACCGAATGGCTTTGGCTCGACCAACCACTCCATGAAGCAGCTACGCTTCGCGCTCCCAATTGGTTATCAGTTATTAATCCTTTGACCTTTAGTGTTTTGAATGCAGGAGCTAAAGGCTGGAATTGGATTGGATTGTTTGCTACAATGGGCGGAGGTACTTGGTTGGCTTATCGGTTGCGCCATGTAGATTTTACCCGTGCTTTTTCTGCGGTCTTTGTCGTGATTTTTGCGACGATGATGGTAGTACAACAGAGTGCTTATAGCAACTATATTTTTATTTTTTTACTGCCACTTACGTTTACTTGGATTGATTTTCGTAATCGAAAAGAAATAGGCTGGTTCTTAGTTTTTAATGTATTGTCAGTGGTTCATCCTTCGCTTTGGTGGCGACTCAAAAGCCCTTATTATCAATCACCTGCCGATATTTTAGTCCAGCCGATTTATATGTTAGATTACATGATGCAAGTTAGTATTGTGATTTGTGTCTTCTATTTTCTTCGATTAGTGTGGCAGAAGGCATTAGATTTTTAAGTACCTTTGCAGCTGGAAACACAAGCAAGTTCTTTTCCTTGCTGCTTATTTGCACAAACTCTCAGGACTGAATGTTAAGTCGAAGACATCTGCGCATAAAGGTATTACAGAGCCTTTATGCCCTTCAAGCTGCCCGCGAGGCAGATTTTCAATTGGCCATAGATTTCATTACGGAGTCATTTAAGCCCAATCTCAACACGATGACTCCCCAAGACCCTGTTAAGCTGGAGGGGATGCGTAAAATCACGACACTTTTATTAGAAGAAAATCATCGAAGTGGGCAAATTTCCAACGATGAAGACGCGCCTGCCGAAGCGATTGTTACCGCAAAAAATGCCCTCAAATATTACTTAGACCTCTTTCGGAAAGATAAGCAGCGTATTGCTAAGCAATTAACTCCCGAGGTAGAAGCTATCTACAATACCTATTTGTTGTTATTGCAACTTTTTATTGAACTGGGAAGCTTTTCGCAAGCCGAGCGCGAGCGCCAATACGATGATCCAGACAGCAATCCGATTGCCAAACTAACTGGTTTTGATACCAATCGCGTAGTGATTGCGTTGACAGAAAGTAAGGGCTTACAAAATGAGTTTATTCGTAAAGGAATTACGTGGGGAAATGAAGTCACGGGCTTGATTCGTAAGCTGTTTCGCGATGTGTTTCGCCAAGACGAAACCTATCGGGCTTATTGTGCGCAGAAGAACCATACTGTCGAAGAAGATCAACAATTGATGCAACACGCATTGCGAGAAGTGATTTTAAAAAACGACGAAGTAACCAATTTTTTTGAACTAAAAGATCTATACTGGAGTGAGAATGGCGATTTGGCTCGTAAAATGGTCAGTAAAACACTGAAATCTGCGACTGAGCCCGATGGTGTTCTGCTGGTACCTCTTACCGACGATTGGGACGAAGACCGCTATTTTATGGAAGAATTGTTTGAGCAAACTGTTACATACAATGATGATTATGAGGGGTTTATAGCAGAACCGCTTAAAAACTGGGATGTAGAGCGGCTTTCGGCGATGGATTATTTGATACTGAAAATGAGCGTTTCGGAAATGATTAATTTTCCAGCCATTCCAGTAAAAGTAACAATTAACGAAGCAATTGAAATTGCGAAAGAATATAGTACGCCAAAAAGTGGTAAATTTGTAAACGGAATTTTGGACACCCTCTCCAAAAATCTCATCAAAGAAGGAAAAATTCGGAAGAGTGGGAGAGGGCTGTTGGACAATAAATAACAAAAAAATGAATAATTCAACAAGAACACTAATCGCTTTTTTGGCTGGAGTAGCCACAGGAGCAGCAGTAGGAATTTTGTACGCACCAGCTGAAGGGCAAGTTACCCGCGATAAACTTTCGTATCGCCTTTCCAAATACCGCGAACAGTTGCAAGGACTTATCTCCGATTTACTGGAAGGAAAAGATTTGCCCGAAAGTTTGGCAAAATCTGAAGGCCAAAAAGTGGTAACAGATGCTCGCGAAAAAGCGGAACGTTTGCTCGAAGATGTAGATCGCCTAATGGCACAAATCAAAGGACAAACTGTGTAATTGTTAATATGTTTGGGGTTAAAGTTTACGGTTTATTACCCAAACAATAGAACTGTAAACCCTAAACAGTAAATACTTAACTAAATGAAACGTTTATTTTTTTTAGTGCTGCCTTTGTTGGGATTATTTGCTTGTGGAAGCAATCAAGACAAATCGGCTACGAGTAGTTTAGAGGATAAACTTCCTAAAATCGAATTCTCAGAAGATATCAAAAACTTTGATTTTGGTACATTGACAGCTGGACAGCAGGTCGAACATAGCTTTAAGTTTAAAAACACAGGTGATTTTCCGTTGATTATCAACAACGTAAGCGCTTCTTGTGGATGTACCATTCCGCAATGGCCCCATGACCCTATTGGTCCAGGAGAAGAAGGAGCAATTTTAGTACGTTTTAATAGTAAAGGCAAAGAAGGGCCGCAATTTAAGACAGTTACTATTTTTGCCAATACAAATCCCGCTACGAATGATATTCAGTTTAAAGCTGACGTGTTGCCCGCCAAAGATTCCACGAATGTTCAGTAAGTAAAAAGTGTAGAGTGTAAAATTGAGATTAACCATAAAATCAAACCTTCCTAATGAAAAGTGTTCTTTTACAGGCCGCAAGTAGCCAAACTTCTATGATTTACCAACTTCTCTTATGGGCAGGTATTATCGGAGTTTTTTACTTTTTTATGATTCGCCCCCAGCAGAAAAAGCAAAAAGACCAAAAGAAATTTTTGGAAGAACTTAAAAAGGGAGATGAAGTAGTAACGATTGGTGGCCTTCATGCTACGGTAGTATCGGTTTATGAAACAACCGTTACTGTGGACGTAGATGGGAAAGGTACAAAATTGAAGTTCGAAAAATCTTCTATTTCTCGTAAGGCAACAACTCCTACTACTTAGAAATTAGCAGTGGCACAAATACCGCTTAGTTCACAGCCTTCTCGTAGCCGCATCATGATTTTTAGCTTGATTGCGGCTACAGTAATATGGCTTTTTAATGAACTCAACAAAGAAGGATATACCCTTCAGGTAGGTTATCCTATCAACCTGACTTACAATGACTCACTCTACATTCCTATCACACCGCTCCCCAAAAGCGTAAGTGCTGTGCTGACTGGAAATGGCTGGACATTGCTTCGCAAGTCACTTTCGTTTGCTAATAAGCCCGTTTCTTATCCTCTTAATAACCCACTGGCTATTAATACATTAAATACAAATGCTTTGGCCTCTATCATGAGTGAGCAAGTCAAAGATGCACGTATTTCTCATGTCGTGTTGGACAATACACATCTGGACTTTGAGGAACGAGTCATAAAAACTTCTTTATTAAAAATAGATAGTTTAGGAATAGATTTGTCACCCAAATTTGTGGTTTCAAGTATTATTAACTTACGCCCCACTACCGTTACTTTCGATGGGCCAGCTTCGTTGGTCAGCGATATTGCCGATACAATTATGGTGCGGGTACCTGCCAAAAGAATACGGGGCAATTATGACGAAGAACTTCCCATTCGTTATCCCCAATCTCCCCTTCTAAAAGCAAGTGCTGAGCGTGTTTTTGTGAGTTTTGAAGTAGCCGAATTTTTTGGTACGATTGCTCCTGCTCCCGAGAAAATAGCAGCACCTAAAAAAAAGGAAACATCTCCCAAGCAAAAGCGTAAAGGGAAGATTCGATAGTCGTCAGTCCACTGTAAATCGTGGACTATCAGACTGCAAATTATGGACTATCGATTGTAAACTGTAAACCAAATAATGTCTCTCCAAATCGGTATCACAGGTGGTATTGGCTCAGGTAAGAGCTTGGTTTGTCGGATTTTTTCGGCATTAGGTATTCCAATCTATTCTGCCGATGACCGTGCCAAGTGGTTGCTCAATCACGATGAACAATTAAAAAAAACAGTAGAGGCATTGTTGGGGTCAGAAGCTTATTTGCCCGACGGAAGCTACAATCGGCAGTGGGTAGCCAGTAAAGTTTTTAATAATTCAATCTTACTTCGAGAGTTGAATGCTGTTGTTCACCCACGTGTAGGAGAAGATACCCAAGCTTGGCTTAAACTGCATTCAAAAGCCCCCTATGTAGTAAAGGAAGCTGCTATTATGGGGAAAGCACGCCAAAACAATTCATTGGATAAAGTCATTGTGGTTCATTCGCCCGTTGATGTGCGTGTAGAGCGGGTTATGCAACGAGACCCGCAGCGTTCGGAAACCGAGATTCGAGATATAATTGCTCGGCAAGTATCGGATGAAGAACGGATTAAAGTGGCTGATTATGTAGTCTATAATGATGACAATCAATTGGTTATTCCCCAGGTTTGGCAGTTACATCAATTGTTTAGTAAAAAATAATTAATTCAAAATCCTCGAAGTTCAAACGCCACTGTCTGCACTCGCTTGCTTATTGTTCCATCGGGTAGTTTTTCTTCTAAAATCAACGATTGTGCTGCTGGCAATTCAAAAACTTCCTGCATGTTGCGGATAGAAGCCGCTGGAACGCCTTCTTTCTCCAGTCGTTGTAATAAATCATCGGCATCGAAAGTAGCTATTTGCTCTTCCAACCAATCATTCAAAGCCGCTCGATTTTTGACACGTAAAATATTGGTACTGAATCGTGTGTCTATCGAATCTACTTTCAATACATTACACAAATTCCTAAATTGTTTTTCAGTACCTACGGCCAGCAAAATAGGTTTCCCATCGCGACAAGTATAAATATCTCCATAGGGGGCAATGTTGGGATGCTGCGTACCCATCCGTTGCGGAATATGCCCCCCCATGAGCCAATTGGTAGCTTGGTTGACCAAAGAAGCCACCGCAGCATCGAACAACGACGTAACAACATAAGCGCCTTGCCCCGTTTGCATACGGCGTAGCAAGGCCAACAATATGCCTTCTTTCAATTGGTGTGCGGCCAGTATATCAATCAATGCCACAGGCATTTTGACGGGAGGGCCGTCGGCTTCGCCATTCATGTACATAAACCCCGCTTCGGCTTGCAATACTACGTCAAAGGCAGGCCGCTCGCTGTTTTCATCAAAGGCATTAAGTTGAGCAAAAATCAGTTGGGGGTTCATGGCCGAAAGTGTAGGATAATCTACCCCCAGTTTTTCGGCTACTTTGGTACGATAATTACTGATCACTACGTCAGCGTTTTTTAGTAATTCGTAGGCTTTGGCACGGTCGCTTTCTTCTTCTAAATCAAGCAAATACGCCTGTTTGTTCCAATTGACGCTGGCATAGTACGCAGAGTAAGTAGCATCAGGATGTTCGGAGGGGAGTTTCCATGAACGGGTCATGTCCCCACCTGTTTTCTTGTTTTCAATCTTCACGACTTCCGCGCCCAATTCGGCAAAAAACATCCCAACCGCAGGCCCTGCCAACACGCTTGCCAGTTCGACAACTTTTAATTGATTTTGGAAAAAATGTTGGGTCATAGTTAAATGTTATTTGCCCCAAATTTGACACATATTCTTTGATTTTCAGCTACGAATCGGTTACTTTACTGCCTCATTAAAATCAGAAATTATTATTATGAACGACGGATATAACCCCGAAGAGATTAAATTATTGAAAGAAGAATGTGCCGAAGAAGGTACGAACTTCATTCATTGTGACGACGAAGATGTAAGTGCTACTGGCAATGACGAATTGGCTCATGTACAGTTTGTAGGCAACTACAAAGGCCAAGAAGTCATTTATGATGCCATCATCTATACGTTGCGCCTGCATCATAGTAGTTTGGTCTATGAAAAAGCCGTAGAACAAGCCCAAAAAGTGCATCCCAACTACTTACCGTTTGACGAACGTGGCCCTAATTATAAAATCAAGCCAGAAGAGGAAGAAGAAGCCGAAGAACTTATTACTGAACTCATAGAATCTATTGAAGAAGAGGAAGAAGTGAAAGTAAAAGAGCATTTAG
>JBDHXS010000440.1:0-6089 GCA_039810845.1 Runella sp.
ATCAGGTGGTAATAATCGTCGTTGAGAGGTACAAACTGAGATTGAGCTACCGTTATTTGTAGAGTGAAAGACCAGAATAAGAGAAAAGTATAAATTCTAAATTGCATCGTGTTTGTTATCACTTGGGCAAATTAAGCTAATTTTGTCACCGGCAGCCGCCGCTAAACAATTTCTACTAATAGATTATCCTCTTGAGTAAGTCCTCTAATACAGTGTATTTTCCGAACCTCAATGGTGTGCGATTTATTGCGGCCTTTTCGGTCTTGATCCACCACATAGAACAAGTGAAAGAGGTCTTCAAAGTTCCGAATTTTTATGATAACCACCTCATCAAAAACATGGGGAAGTTGGGAGTGGACCTATTTTTCGTACTAAGTGGGTTTCTGATTACTTACCTTTTGTTACATGAAAAAGGACGTTTTGGCCATATTAACACCCGAAATTTCTATGTTAGACGGATTTTGCGGATTTGGCCACTCTATTTTTTAATCGTGATTTTGGCCTTTTTTATTTTTCCAAACATTCCACTTTTTGTGCCGCCCAACAACGAAATTTCGTTTATGGCGCACAATTTCTACCGTCGTTTGTCACTTTTTTTATTAGTATTACCCAATATTGGTTTCATCCTTTACAATTCCCCCTACTTGGCTGCCCAAACGTGGTCTATCGGCGTCGAGGAGCAGTTTTACTACCTTTGGCCGTGGATTGTTAAAAATTTCAGTTGGACACGTTTACTCCTTACCATTACCGTTTTCTGTTTAGGCACTTTCGCTGTTTTCTTTATCTATTATCGTTGGGTTGGCAATACCCAATATGCAAACAACGTGCCTGAAATTGTTCGTTTTTTCTTTAGCCAATTCCGAATCATTACCCTAATGACGGGTGGCGGTTGCGCTATGTTGGTGTATTATAAAAAAGAAAAAGTATTGAATGTACTTTTTCGCAAAGATCTACAACTGCTCATCTATGGGGTTCTCATTCTATCGCTTGCTACTGGATTTCACATTAGTGGTCTCAATTTAGAATATTATGGACTATTTTTTGGTTATTTTATTTTAAACTTGGCTGCCAATCCGCGTTCAATTATCAATCTGGAATATGGTTGGGTTTCCTATCTCGGCAAAATTTCCTATGGAATTTATATTTATCAAACGGCATTTATCGTAGCAAGCGTACATCTGATTCAATGGAATTTTGGCGAAAATTTATCTTCTTTTACTTTCAACCTGCTTGTGTATCCTTTATCCATGTTCCTGACGATTGGGATATCTGCTTTGTCTTACCGGTACTTTGAAACGCCTTTTCTAAATCTGAAACACCGTTTTAGTAAACATTAGATTTTATTCGTCACTGTGGTGACGGGTCGCTCGAATTATTCGTCATTTTTCACATTCACTAACTCAGCCATCGTATAAGTTCTCAATCCTAATCGCTGAGCTTCAACCAGCAATTTTTCTAAGCGTGCTACCGAAAAAGCATAAGGCTCATCGGAAGGCGTAAATAAAGGATGATGACCCAGCAGCATCAAAACCGATTGGGTATTTTTGGCGCGAATCAACCCGTCTTTAAGCTGTGCGTCAGTGATGTTTGTGTATTGATCTATTAGTAATGAATGAACAGTACGGTCACCGTCGAAATGATAATAAACTTCATCAATAGCAAAAACAGGTTGTCGAAGGACAAAAAAAGGTAGTCGTCGCTCCGTCATGGAAACATCGCGCAGAAGTTTGAAATAATCTCGCAATAGGCGGCGATCTGTCCACCAAGTTTGCTGTCCGCCTACGTGGGCAAACGTAACAGGCTGAAAGCCTGCTTTTCGCATCGAAATCAATTCTGCTTCGATTTCGTATCGAAAAAAATCATCCAAAGCGCCGCCTCCTCGCATCCAATCTAATACCCGAATGTGGGCCGCACCATGCGCTCCTATTTCGTGGCCGTCTTGTTGAAGTTGGTGGAGCAATGCTATTTCGGTTGGTTTCAAACTGTCAAATTGGGTGATGTAAAATGTGACATGCGCCTTGTATTTTTTCAATAAAGGACGTAGTCGTGCCCATTCTTCCACGTATCGATCATCAAACGATAGCGCAATTCCCGCAGGAGGAAGATTTTTGGATTTTTCTCGACAGCCCCACAGTCCTAAACTCAGTCCCACCAGTAAGAAAAATATATTTTTCATGCGAAATCACTTTCCAGAATACTGTTTTTGGTTTTCAACGAATGTCTTTGTATTATCGTTGCGGCAAATGTAATGCCCTCAAACTAAACCTGCTACTTTCTACAGCAAACTACCTACTCAACTATGTTTGTCCTTACGCAACAACCATCAGTCGCTAATCATTTTTTGGCCGAACTCCGTGACGTAAATATTCAGCAAGACCGCCTACGGTTTCGTCGCAACTTGGAACGTATCGGTGAACTGTTGGCCTACGAAATTTCTAAATCGTTGCCTTATCGGCAGGTAGAGGTCACTACGCCACTTGGCGTAGCATCTACTCGACTACTACGTCAGCCGCCTGTTCTGGCTACTATTTTACGAGCAAGTTTGCCATTTCACCAAGGGTTTTTACACATTTTTGACCAAGCCGACAACGCCTTTATCGGGGCTTATCGAGGCCACCACATTGGAGATGAGGATTTTGAAGTAGAAATGGATTATATCACCGCTCCAGATTTACAAGACCGCACGCTTATTTTGATGGATCCCATGCTGGCCACGGGGCGTTCGATTGAGAAAGTATATCATGCCCTCTTGCGCTTTGGGATTCCCGCCCAAACACACATTGCAGCTGTAATTGCAAGTCCAGAAGGGATCGCTTATCTACAAAGTCGTATGCCTGAGTGTCGGCTGTGGGTAGGGGCTGTTGATGTCAAATTGGATCCTCATTTCTACATCGTTCCAGGTTTGGGTGATGCGGGCGATTTGTCATTTGGGGCGAAATTGTAGGAGTGGTTGATACTAAAAAATAACGATGTTTTTACCTGAGCATAACCAATTAGACATTGGGAAGTTGTCTTCTGTTTTTCGGGACACTACCAACTCCTATAAATTTTATTGGTTTCTTTCGATTCTGGACAGTTTGCGCGATAATGGTGAAAGCGTTATCGCGCAAAAGGATATTGCACTAAGAATGCTGGCAAATGTCTGGTATCCTTTGGATTACTTCAAGTTGTCATTTGGAACGCAGGATGGATTTAAGAAGGTTGCCGAATTTATTTCTTCAAAAATTACAATTGATAATCGTCCAACTTCTCGAAGCCTCGTTGAACAAATCAAGCAAAGCCTTTCAGAGAAAGATTTAACAGAACTTACCCAAGCAACGAAAAAATTATATCGATGGGTCCCCTTTCGTTTTTTACGCCCTTTCATTGAAGCAGAAACAAAAGGTATTTTAGACCAAAATGTAAACGCAGCTATTATTCAGATCTGCAACGAACTGTTTGAAAACCAACCACATCGTATTATGTATCGTTTTGTGGATGATTCCATTGAGGTAAATAGCATTTGGGTAGAATATCTGCAAAAACACCAGGGTATTTTACGAGGCTTTATTTTTTGGCATTTGGTTAAGTTTGTGCAAAAAAATAATCCCAATGTGATTGGGCTTTCTGAGAAACTTCAAAAACCGTTAGAACGTGATTTGAAATTGGCCAATCGGTTTTGGAAAGGTTATTTAGCCGAAAATACCGATGTAACGTGTATTTATTCACAACAGACCATTACAGAAGAAAACCTCAGTTTAGATCACTTTTTGCCTTGGTCTTATGTTGTTCACGACCAGCTTTGGAATATTATCCCTACTCCAAAGGATATCAATTCGGGTAAAAGTGATGGATTACCCTCGTTTGAAATGTATTTTGATAGCTTTTTGCAAATTCAATACGACGCTGTGCAGTTTTATTTAAATAAAGGCAACATCAAGATTTTAGAAGATTACAGCTCCATTTTCCACGAAAGTTTAAATAAAATGTCACTTGACACCTTTCGAAACGTTTTAACAAAACTAATTGTACCTCAACTACAAACGGCACAAAACTTGGGTTTTTCGTACCCCAATGTGTATGATAAAATAAGCAAAAAATGGAAGATGAAATAAAAATAAGTAAGTTCCTGAGCTTAGTTTTAAGACACAACCCTGTCCTAATCGGGCTTGAGTTGGATGTGAACGGTTGGGCTTCGGTCACGGAGTTATTAGGTAAAATGAAATCTAAAGGTCATAACATAAGTCTGGAAGACCTCAAATATTTAGTTGAGACAAATAGTAAGAAACGATTTACTTTTAGCGATGATTTTAAAAAAATCAGAGCCAATCAAGGACATTCCATTGAGGTTGATTTAGGTTATATCAAGCAAGTACCGCCACCTGTTTTGTTTCACGGAACCGCTGAAAAAAACTTGGATTTAATACTGAAAGATGGTATTAAAAAGATGAAGCGCCACCACGTTCATTTAAGTCACGACATTACTACTGCCCGCAAAGTAGGAATGAGACACGGCAAACCAGTAATCATAAATATAGATGCCAAAGGAATGACAGAACAGGGGTTTGATTTCTTTCTTTCAACCAACGATGTTTGGCTTACTGATTTCGTACCTGCTGAATTTGTAAGAGTTAATGAGTAATTTAAACACCCCAAATACACACCTAACTGCTAAAGAACGCAGTACTCCGTCATTGCCCGTACGTATGCTGTATGAGCGTAAACTTATTCAGGGAAAAGTACTGGATTTTGGCTGCGGTTTCGGAAAAGATGTTGATTTTTTGCATCAAAAAGGGTTTGATGTTCAGGGCTTTGACCCTTATTATTTACCTGTTTATCCTACTGATAAATTCGATACAATTCTCTGCTTCTATGTGTTAAACGTACTTTTCCCGGAAGAGCAAAATCACGTATTAATGCAAATTTCAAGTTTACTCAAACCCACAGGCAAAGCTTATTTTGCCGTTCGGCGCGATATTCAAAAAGATGGATTTCGTACACATCAAGTGCATGGAAAACCTACTTATCAGTGCTTTGTAAAATTACCTTATACTTCCATTTTTTTAAACGAAAATACCGAATTTTATGAGTACCTTCACTTCAATCAAAGAGTTGATAATCAGGCAAAGTGCCCATTTTGTAAACCTGCTTCAAGATTACATTTGTTGGCAGAGACCCCTCTGAGTTATGCGGTGTTGGACGGTTATCCCGTCGCCAAAGGTCATACGTTGATTGTTCCCAAGCGCCATGTTGCCGATTATTTTGAACTGACGTTTGAAGAACAAAAAGACTTGGTTCAACTCTCCAATTTTGTTCAAAAACGCATCAAAGCCGACTTTCAGCCCGACGGTTTCACAACGGGCATGAACATTGGCAAAAGCGCTGGCCAAAAATTTCCCCACGCGAGTCTGCACCTCATTCCACGCTACATCGGCGATTGCAAAAACCCAAGCGGCGGCATTCAAGCTATTTTGAAATAAAAGCATTAGGAATGGAAAAGATTTTTTTCGATTTCTTCAATACTTGGTAAAGTGCTTTTGAAATTTTCGGGTAGAGCTTCGGTCAAACGGTATTCTGAGATACCGATTGGTTTTTGAATATCTCGCAACGCGTATTCTGCCATAAATTTACTCTTACGGCGACAAATCAGCAGGCCAATACTCGGTTGGTCTGTCGAGTGGCGCAGTTGGTCATCTACTGCCGAAAGGTAAAAATTGAGTTTACCGACAAATTCCGGTTCAAAATCTACGGCTTTGAGCTCTATGACTACATAGCATCTTAGCGTAAGATGATAAAAAAGCAGATCAATAAAAAATTCGCGGTTATCTACTTCTATGAGGTATTGTTTGCCAACATAGGCAAATCCTTTTCCAAGTTCGAGCAAAAAGGTAGTGATGTGCTCGACTAATCCGTTTTCTAAGTCTTTCTCTTTGTAATTGTCAGCAAGCGCCAAAAAATCAAACCGATAGGGGTCTTTAAACGCCTGCTTTGCCAAATCTGATTGAAAATCAGGAAGTGTTCGGTCAAAATTTGACGCTATTTTACCTTTTCTTAACCAATATCCTGATTCAATTTGATTTACCATGACATCTCTTGACCACCCTTGTTGC
>JBDHXS010000441.1:0-6013 GCA_039810845.1 Runella sp.
AAAATAACGGAGGGCTTACCTGTTCTGATGCTTCAAAAGATGGGGGAATCACCCAGCCTGCATTTACCAACGGCGCGGCCTATGACGATTTGGACAACGATGGTGACTTAGACATGATTTTCAATAACATTGACGAAAAAGCGTTTGTCTATCGAAATACCATCAATGATGACAAAGAGAAGCCCCATAGCAACTACCTAAGAATCAACTTAAAAGGTCCTGCCCAAAACTTATTAGGGGTTGGAAGCCGTGTCACAATTTATCAGCAGGATTCCATTAAGATAGCTGAGGTGTCGGCCACGCGAGGCTATTTGTCAAAACCTGAAAGTACGGTGCATTTTGGACTTGGAAAAAACGCAAAAGTGGACTCCTTAGTGGTACGTTGGCCTGATGGTAAAACCCAAACTGTTCATAATCTCAAAGTAAATCAGATACTTAACCTTGATTATAAACAGTCAATCCCCCAATCTGCACACACTCTCAAAAAACCTTTGTATGTAGTCAATGTAACTGATAAAAGTTTGGGAATTGATTACATCAATCTGGAAAACGACTACATTGATTTCAACGTTCAGAAAACGCTCCCGCACAAATTTTCTCAATACGGCCCAGGGGCTGCCGTGGGCGACGTCAATGGTGACGGCCTCGACGATTTTGTATTGAGTGGTTCGGGGAGAATGGAAGGGTTTTTGTTTACCCAAAAATCTAACGGGACATTTACCAAATCTCAACTTAATTTTAAAGTAGGGGAACAGAAGAAAGAGGAAGACTTGGGAATGTTGCTTTTTGATGCCGACAACGACGGCGACAATGACCTGTACGTAACTTTTGGAAGCTATCAGCATCCTCCTAATTCTCCCTTATATCAGGATGTTTTGCTGATTAATGATGGAAAAGGGCGTTTTCAAAAAGATTCGTTGGCGTTACCTGTGATGCGTTCGCCGAAGCAATCCGTCAAAGCTATTGATTATGACCACGATGGTGATTTGGATTTGTTTGTGGGTAGCCGCGTCAAGGCCGAACGCTACCCCGAAGCCGATAGAAGTTTTTTGCTTCAAAACAACTCACTTCCTGCTACAAAGGGCAAAGGGGGAGTGAGGCGATTCACCGACGTGACAGCCCAAGTTTGCCCCCAATTGACTAATATTGGCCTCGTTAGCGATGCCCTTTGGAGCGATTTTGATAATGATGGTTGGCAGGATTTGGTCATCGCGGGCGAGTGGATGCCGCTTACTTTTTTAAAAAATAAGAATGGGCAAAAATTCGAGATTCTGGATTCATCACTTGATACTCAAAAAGGCTGGTGGAATTCTCTTGCAGGGGCTGACTTCGACAACGATGGAGATCCAGACTACATGGTAGGAAATTTTGGCCTGAATACATTTTTCCGTTGTAATAGCAATGAACCCTTGACCATCTACGGCAAGGATTTCGACGACAACGGTCGCTATGATTCTTTTGTTTCGTGTTATTTTAAAGATTCTTTGGGTACAAAACACGAGTATTTTTACCACAGCCGCGATGATATGGTGAAACAACTCATCTTGATTCGTAAAAAATTTGAGCGTTATGCCGATTTTGGCGCAGCTACGGTTGACCAAGTGTTTAGTGCAGATGAACTCAAAGGGGCAACTATCCTCAAGGCCAACTGGATGCAAAGTAGCTACGTCGAAAACTTGGGAAATGGCAAATTTAAACTAACAGCCCTGCCCGTAGAAGCCCAAATTGCTCCTATTTACGGGATGATGCCTTGCGATATAGACCAAGACGGCTTGTTGGATGTGCTTTTAGTAGGCAACGATTACGGAATGGAAGTGTTTCAAGGGCGAGCCGATGGGTTTTATGGCTTGGTGTTAAAAAACAAGGGTAAAGGACGATTTGAAACAATACCTTTAGACAAATCAGGGTTGTTTGTTCCTCACGACGCCCGTGCGCTGACGCGTATCAACGTAGGCAAAAGAGAATTATACATGGCTACGCAAAATCGCAGCAACCTGCGCTTTTTTGAATTACCTTTTCCACCTTTGGACTTGGTAAAACTACAACCTGCCGAAACCTACGGACTATGGACATTGAGCAACGGTCAACGACGAAAAGCTGAATTTTACTACGGTTCTACTTTTATTTCTCAAGAGTCGCGTACGATTTCAGTTCCGAAAAATGCCAAGTCTTTAGCGTTGTTTTCGGTAAAAGGTAAAAGCCGAACGCTTACCTTTGCAAAATGAAAGTCTCTATTTTGATTGCTGCTCGTAACGAGGCAGACAATATTTTGGACTGTTTGAAGTCAGTCGAAGCGTTGAGTTATCCCAAAGGCCAACTTCAAGTTTTGGTAGGAGATGATGCTTCGGACGACGAAACAGCAACCTTGGTGGATGATTTTATCAAAGACAAGCCTCATTTTGAATTGTTTCACATCAAACAACTACCCGAAAGCGTAGAAGCCCACCAACAGCTTTCGGGTAATTTACAACTGAAAGGGAAAACCAACGTTTTGGCGCAATTGTCTCAATATGCCACGGGCGATTATCTGTTTTTTACCGATGCAGATATAGAAGTTCCTGCCGATTGGATTCAAAATATGTTATGCCATTTTAAGCCGAATGTGGGCATCGTAACGGGCATTACAACCATGAAAACGGGCCGATTTCCTCTTTGGGGGCGTAGTCTCAAAAGCTTAGAGGGCTTTCAGGCCTTAGAATGGCTCTATTACTTGGCTATTATGCGTTTGTTTTCACTCTTTAATATTCCCATTACAGCGATGGGCAACAACATGGCCGTAACCCGAACCGCATACGACGCCGTTGGAGGTTATGAAAATATTCCCTTTTCGATTACCGAAGACTACGCGCTTTTTCGGGCTATTTTGGAGAAAGGCTTTCGATTTGTCCAGCTTTTCGACCGCCGAGTTTTAACCATTTCTAAACCCATTCCTACTTTTTCCCAATTATTAATTCAACGCAAACGCTGGATGTACGGCGCGATTTCCTTGCCTTGGGCGCTGCGATTGGGCGTGTATCTCAACGCTTTTCTGCTGCCTTTTTTGCTTGTTTTAGGTTACTTTTTTCCTAAAACGACCCTCTTTTTTGTCTTTTTGAGCTATTTTTCTGCTACGGCTTGGTTGGTAGGTGTTCTGAATTGGATTCAACGTCCGCAATTGTTTGTGGTTGTGCCTTTCTTTTGGTTTTATCACCTTTTTATGAACTTTGCGATGTTTATTAATTTTTATGTAAGAAAAAACACGGTTTGGAAAGGACGGGAATACTGATGTTATCAGTTATCCGAGAAACCGTTAACCGATATTGATTGACAACGGATAACAGACAACAACTAACAGATAACAAAATGATTGAAACCCACGCCCACATTTACGACGACGCTTTTGACGAAGACCGTACCGAAATGCTCGACCGCGCTTTTGCGGCGGGCATTTCTCAAATTTGGATGCCCAACTGTGACCATACCACTATTGACGGAATGATGGCTTTGGCCGATAAATACCCCGATGTATGCCTCCCCATGATGGGCCTGCACCCCACGTACGTCAAAGAAGATTTTGAAAAAGAACTGTATATCGTTGAAGAGTGGTTGAATAAAACAACTCAGCCAGAACTCCTTCCCCTGGCAGGGGGAAGGCCGGGAAGGGGGTTCGTAGCCATCGGTGAAATTGGTATGGATTTGTATTGGGATAAAACCTTTGTGGAACAGCAAAAACAAGCTTTTTTGGTACAGTGTGATTTGGCATTAAAGTATAATCTCTGGATTGACATTCACAGCCGAAATGCTTTTTGGGAAGTGGTTGAATTGATAGAAAAAGTAGCAGATACGCGTCTGAAAGGTATTTTTCACTGTTTTACGGGGACACTCGAAGAAGCCCAAAAAGCCATTGAGCTGGGCTTTAAATTGGGAGTGGGTGGGGTAGCAACCTTCAAAAATGGCGGTTTGGATAAAGTATTGCCCTACATTGGACTCGAACATATCGTTTTAGAAACCGATTGCCCTTATTTAGCTCCTGTACCCTACCGAGGCAAGCGCAACGAAGTGGCCTATATTCCGCTCATTGCGCAGAAAGTAGCAGATTTGATGCAGGTTTCGGTGAAAGAAGTAGCAGATAAAACAACTGACAATGCGCTTCAACTTTCTGGGCATTTGGTAAGTGCTTAATTTGTTGCAGAGTACATTCGCATAAAACATTTATTCGTCATTCATCAACTCGTTATTCGTTATTTCATTCATGCCTGCTTACAAAACAGTTACTATCAATCCCGTTTTGCCCAATCGGCCGCGTGCGTCGGTGTTGGTGATTTATACGGGAGGAACATTGGGAATGGTCTTTGAAAAAGGGCAATTAGTCCCCTTTGATTTTGAACAAATCTTAGACAAACTCCCAGAAATCAAGCGGTTAGATTTTGAAATTACGTTTACGAGTTTGGAAGAAATCTTGGATTCGTCCAATATGCGCCCTGACGTATGGACTGAAATTGCGTACTTGATTCGCCGTCATTACGATTTTTACGATAGTTTTGTCATACTCCACGGTACAGATACGATGGCCTATACAGCCTCTGCTTTGAGTTTTATGTTACAAAACCTAAGCAAACCCGTGATTTTGACGGGGGCGCAGTTGCCCATCGGCGTAGCCCGTACCGATGCCCGCGAAAACATCATTACGTCTTTAGAAATTGCGGCATCTCAGTCGGAGGGGCAGCCGTTGGTGCCTGAGGTTTGTATTTATTTTCAGAATGTGCTTTTGCGGGGCAATCGGGCCAAAAAGAAAGAAACCTCGCAGTTCAACGCTTTTCGATCTTACAATTATCCACCTTTGGCTGAGGTAGGCGTCACTATTGAGTTTAACTTTCCGTACATCATTATGCCCAATTCGTCCTCCGAATTTCGGGTACAAACTCAGTTGGACGACAACGTAGCCATTCTCAAACTTTTCCCAGGTATTACCCAAAATGTAGTACGTTCGGTATTGGGAATCAGCGGCCTGCGTGGTGTTGTTTTAGAAACTTTTGGGGCAGGAAATGCTCCTACATTACCGTGGTTTTTGCACGAACTCAAAGAGGCTACCGAGCGTGGTATTGTGATTTTGAACGTATCGCAATGCGACGGCGGGCGGGTCATGCAAGGACGCTATCAGACGAGTACTTGGTTTGATAAAATTGGAGTAGTGAGTGGCCGTGACATTACGACCGAAGCCGCTATCACCAAAATGATGTGGGTGCTTCAGCAAGAAACAGCTATTGAGTGCATTAAACAACGCCTTTCAACGCCTTTGGCGGGCGAAATGAGTGATTTTTGAGATTGATTATTCGCTTTCTTTCAGCGCCTCAACAAACAACTCTGCGGCATATTGTGGACTAATTTTATTGAGTGAAGGGTTGACTTTTAGCAAAAATGCGTTGGCAACAGGTGAGGGGAGTTCTATCCCTTTTTGGAGCAAAGCGTCCTTAAATCGTACAGAATTTGCTTGTTGCAGTTTCAGTTGGACAATATGCGAACCCTGTTCAAATTTTGTAACCTGAAACCGTTCATTCTTTTGTAAGAGCCCCCAAAGGGTTTCGGCGTTGGTCCACGCTTTTTTATAATCTTCGGTAAATGTGTTGGCAAAATGCAAGGCTACTGCTGCAAATGCCCAAGCCGTTGGTAGCCCTCCGCCAAACATCCGTCGTTCGTGAAATAAATTGGCGGTAAAGGATTTGGAACCCGCCAATACTGCTCCCGAAGCAGCATTAAAACATTTCCAAAGCGAGGTATAAACACTGTCAAAATGTGCAGAATACTCCTTAACACTTACCTGATTATGAATAGGCTGTACAAATACCCGGGCACCATCTAAGTGCATTTTTATGTTATTATTTTTGGCATAGTTGGCTATCTCTTTGACGCTTTCAAAGGTAAATAGTTGGTCTTTTTGCCGCCTTACGGGCGACTCAATAGAAATAACCCCTACTTTGCTCTCCACCCTTCCCGTTTGCGTTTTTTTTACGATACTTTCTACTTCTTCCAACGA